>DASQFA010000674.1:0-2086 GCA_035633375.1 Rubrivivax sp. | reverse complement strand
TGACGGACATGACGTTCAGGTCGACCACGCCGAACAGGGTGACCGAAGACTGCGCCGAAGCCACGCCGGCAAATGTGCCGAGGACGGCAAGAGCGAGAACTGATTTTTTCATTGCAACTTTCTCCTAGGTTAATGACGAAGACCTGATCGATTCGCGACAGTGCGGGGTGATCAGACCTAACCCCTCATCGGAAGTTAATGCATTGCACCAGAGTGCCGCGCCGCTGGCAAAGGTTTGCGGGTCAAAGGGCCTGGTTTCGTTGTCTGGGTACAACGAAACCTCTGCCTGCGGCCCCTCCAGCATGCAAACCGGCGGTCGGACAGGAAGCGTTCCGACATCACGCCCGGCGCGCCAAAGGCGCGCGGCCCGGCGCGCCCGATAATGCGCGGCAAGCGCAAGTTTGCGCGCAACGGGGCGATGCATGTCAGATCTAGATCAAGTCGTGGCCTGTGCCGACAATGCGCTGCGCACCTTGTCCGGCGCCTACGCGGCGTCGCGCCGCTGCCCGGCGCCAAGGCAAGGCGCGGGTGCCGATCTGGACGCGGCGCAGCGGCGCTTGTCTGGCGCGTTGATGCGCGTCAACCATGTTGGCGAGGTGTGCGCGCAGGCGCTGTACAACGCCCAGACCCTGGCCACCAATGATTCATCTCTGCAGCGCCAGTTTGCCGCCGCGGCGCGCGAGGAATCCGATCATCTGGCCTGGACCCGCGCGCGCCTGCATGAGCTGGGCGACCGCCCCAGCGCGCTCAATCCGCTTTGGTATGCCGGTGCCTTCGGCTTGGGCCTGCTTGCCGGCCGCCTGGGGCCGGCCGTCAGCCTGGGCTTCGTCGCCGAGACCGAGCGACAGGTGGCCCAGCACCTGCAAAGCCACCTAGAGCGGCTGCCTGCAACCGACCACGCATCACGCGCCATCGTCGAGCAGATGAGCTTGGACGAGTCTCGCCACGCGGCCGATGCGCAGCAAGCCGGGGCCGCGGAACTGCCCGCGCCAGTGAAGTGGGCCATGGGCCTGGCGGCCAAGGTGATGACGCGCACCGCGCACTATGTCTGATCGGCAGCCAATATTCGGCGTGCGCTGCGTGTCGGATCAAGGCCCTCCGCCGCCCCCGCTCATGCAGGCCGGAATTAGCGTCTGCGTGCCACCCCCGCTGGTGCGCCCATCGCCACCGATGGCGACCTGGAACCACAGGCACTGCGTGTTCTGGAAGTTGTAGGACCAGATCTGGCCGCCCATGCGGCCCCCGGGGCCGACCTGGTTGGGCTGGCCCAGCGTCATCAGCACCTGCTCGCGCGTCATGCCGGCGACGATGTTGCGAAAACTGGCCTCGTTCAGCACCTGTGTGGCACTGACGAGACGGCCCGCCGCATCCACATCGAGCATGTAAGTCCTTGCGCCGCGACCCGCGAACTCGAGCCGTTTGCCGCCGTTGGGCAGTGCGTGGGTGGCTCTGGGGCTGCCCATTTGTGCGCTGATTTCCCCCGCCGTCGAGCCCGGCTTCAGGTCGCCAGGCCCGGGCGAAGCGCAGGCTGCCAGCACAACGACCGCGGCAAGGCAACACAACGTGATGGGCTTCATCGAAAACTCCTGTGTCAAGCCTCGACGATGTCGAACGCGGTGCTCATCTGTGCGGTCTTTGCGAGCATGGCGCTGGCCGAGCAGTACTTGTCGTGCGACATCTGGATGGCACGCGCCACGGCAGCCTCGCTCAATGACTTGCCGCTTACGGTGAAATGCATGTGAATGCGCGTGAACACCTTCGGTTCCGTGTCGGCGCGTTGTGCATCAATCTTGACCGTGCAGCCGCTGACCTGCTGCCGGCCGCGCTTGAGGATCAGCACCACGTCGTAGGCCGTGCAGCCGCCCGTGCCGGCGAGCACTGTCTCCATCGGCCGCGGAGCCAGATTGCGCCCACCGCCATCGGCTGCGCCGTCCATGGCCAGCAGGTGGCCGCTGCCCGTCTCGGCCACGAAGGCCATGCCGGCATCGGGCTGCCAGCGAATGGTGCATTCCATGGAGCGCAATCTCCTTTTTGGGGCGGTTGTGTTGGCGGACCAGCGCGGCGGTACCGCCCGCTGCGTCGAAAT
>DASQFA010000673.1:0-1640 GCA_035633375.1 Rubrivivax sp. | reverse complement strand
TTGTGAACGGCGAAGAAGCTGCCTTCGCTCCAGGCCGGTGTGTCCTGCGTCAGCCAGGCGATGCCGTCGCGGCGCCGGTTCTGCATCTCCAGCACATGCGCCACCGCATGCCAGCCCCAGCCGTCGCGCGGCTCGAGCTCGACGCTCGAGCGGCCCAGCGTCTCGGCACGCGCGTAATCGGCGGTCTCCTCCAGGCCGAAGGCCAGCATCGACAGCACTGCGTGGCGCCCGGGTATGCCGTCGTGCCAATGCGACTCGGCGCGCGCGATGCGGTCGCGCAGCATGCGCGAGTGGCCGGTGAAGAAGTCGATCTGATGCCCCACCTGCAGCGCCAGCAGGTCCTGCGGGTGCGCGATGCTCAGGTCCTCCAGGATGCGGCTGGCGCGGTGCCACAGGCCGTGGGCCAGCGCGCCGGCCGCCGCCACGTGCATGGCTTCGCGCTCGGTGGCCGGGCAGCGGGCAGCGGCGGCATGCGCCTCGCGCGCCACCGGCAGGCAGGCCGGCTCGGTGCCGAGCAGGTTCAGGTAGGCCACCAGCACATGGGCCATCGTCATGTCGGGTGAGCGCGCCAGCGCTGCCTGGGCCTCGGCCAGCGGGTCGTTGAGGTAGCAGCGCAACAGCGCACAGGCGGCTTCGTAGTGTTCGGTGGCCTTGGCATCGGCGCCGCTGAGCGTGTGGCCGTGAATGTCCTTGATGGTCATGGCGAGTCCTCGTGAAGCTGGGGTGGAGTCAGTGTGGCAGGCGGGTCTCCTCTGGGCGTCCCCCAGTGCAGCCACGTCCATGCCGGGATGCAGTCTGTGCAGATCCTGTATCGCTTGTTTGTCAGCCTGGCGCAGGTTTGTATCCGCAGCGTATTCGCGGCGAGCCCACCTTCACGGGTGCCGACCTGGCGGCGGTGGCCTGCACCGGGGTCGTCACCGCGGGCCTGCCGTACCTGCTCTTCAGCCTCGCCCTCGCCACCTCACGCCCGCCACCGGCGTGACCCTGGCCTTGTGCGAACCGACAAGCCGCCGAAGCGGCGCGGGTACTGCGGCGCCGACAACTGCACCTTGCGCCTGAACAGCCGCCCGAAGAAGGCCGCATCCTCGTAGCCCACCTGCTCGGCGATGGCCTTGACCGGCAGCGCGGTGGTCTCCAGCAGGTGCTTAGCGTGCGCATCGACGTCATCACTGGCGCGGTGCCCGAGCTGGCGAGCTGGGCACTGATGCTCGGCGGGGCCGCGCTGATGGCCAGTCTGCGCTGGCGCCACCGGGCCGCCTGCTGATGCCGAACGGGCGCTGATGCTGTCCACCGGCCCTGGACGACCGGCACGAGCCCGAATCAGGCCTTGCCGGCGTCCGCCTTGCCGAGGCATTGCTGCATCAGCGCCTGCAAAGCTTCGGCATCGACCGGCTTGCGCAGCACGCCGCATACGCCATGGCGCTGCGCCTCCTCGGCGTCGATGCCCTCGGCATTGCCGGTGTACAGCAGCACCGGCAGGCCCGGGCGCAGGTTACGGGCGCGCTGGGCCAGTTGCAGCCCGCTGAGCTGCGGCATGGTCTGGTCGGTGATCAGCAGGTCCAGCGTCTGTGCCGGCTGCTCCAGCCAGGCCAGCGCCTGCAGCGGGTCGCGATGCAGCACGACCTGCAGGCCCCAGCCTT
>DASQFA010000672.1:0-1904 GCA_035633375.1 Rubrivivax sp. | reverse complement strand
CGGCCAGCAGGCGCTGCGCGTCATGGACCGGCACCGTGCGGTCGGCGCGCCCGTGCACCAGCAAGGCCGGGCAGCGCACGCGCGCCAGCGTGGCCAGGGGTGCGATGTCGTCGAAAGACGCGCCGATCACGCGCTGCACGTGGCGCAGCACGTACCAACCCAGCACCGGGTAGGGGACGCGCTTGTCGGCCATGAAACGGCGCATCACCTCGCGCGGGTGGGCAAAGGCCGACAGGCTGACCACGGCCCGCACATCGTGGTGACGCGAGGCGTGCAGCAGCGCGGCGGCGGCGCCGACCGAATGACCCAGCAGCGCCAGCCGATCGCCGGCGATGTCGGGCTGCCGTCGCAGCCAGGCCAGGCCCGCGGCGATGTCTTCGGCAAAGCGTGGCATCGAGGTGAACTTCTCGTCATCGCTGCGGCCGTGGCAGCGCGCATCGACGAGCAGCACTGCGAAGCCGGCGGCGTGCAACGGTGGCACCACCGGCCACATCATGGCGGCGTTGGCACCCCAGCCATGCATCACCAGCACCGCGGGTGCAGGCCGTTGCGCGCCCGCAGGAGGCGACACCAGCCAGCCGAACAGTCCCCGGCCGCGAGGCCCGGGGATGCGCACTTCACGCACCCGATCCGCTGCAAGGGCCTGCTCATCCGGAGCCTGCGAGTGCCTCAGGCGCGGCGCACGCAGGCCCCGCAGGATGGCCCCGTGGGCCAGTCTGCGCAGTGCCCACACGCCACCGGCGGTGGCGGCCGCCTCAAAGATCATCGGTCTGGCTCCTTGCGTAGCTTCCAGCTTGTCATCCCGACAATGATGGCCCCTTGACGTTGGCCACGAAACGCTTCGAAGTCAGGCCGATCGAGGCCCCGCAGACGATGTGGTCCAACCCGGCATGACCGCACCGTGGCGGCGCCAAGCTGCCAAGGCAAGGGGGAGGACAAGTCGTTCAATCGCACTTTTCATAGCGCCAGGGTGGCGATTGGGGCGCGCCGCCCGTCAGTCGAGGCTCGAATGCGGGTCGCAGAAGGCCCGTGACGACACTCGACTCAACATAAGCGTAGACTAATGTAACCCCATCGTCGGTGGCGCGCCGTATCGGCCGCCGCCAGTTGCCGCCATGCGCATCGCCATCCTGCCCTGCCTGACTGCCCGCCGCCGTTTCTGCCTGCTGGCGGCGCTTTCGGCCCTTCCCCTGGTTGCCTGCAGCAACACCGGCTCGGCCGCCGACAGCGTGAGCCTGGACGCCGCTCGCAGCGAGTTCGAAGCCGGCCGCGCGGTGCTGATCGACATCCGCGAGCCGCAGGAGCACGCCACCGGCGTCGCCCCTGGCGCACAGCTGTTGCCGATGCGGCAGATCCCGGCGCGGCTGGCCGAGATTCCAACCGACCCGCAGCAGCCGGTGCTGCTGATCTGCAACACGCAGAACCGGTCGATGGCCACGCTGAAGATCTTGCGAGAAAAGGGTTACGCGCATGTGCGCTATGTCGAAGGCGGCATGTCCGAATGGGTGCGACGCGGCTGGTCCGTGGTGGCGCCGCCGCGCTGACCGGCAGACGCCCTTCCCCTGACGCGCGTGACCGAGTGCCGCGACCGCAGCATCGTGCGGATGGCCGGGCGCGGTGATCTGATCCGCCAGGAGGCGCTGCGGCAGCGGTCCTTACGTCGACGAGGCGGTGGCCTTCACCGGGGGCCAGTTGTGCCGCATTCGGCGCGCGCTGGTAGACCCGCTGGGCAGCGCCGCTGGCGCGTCATGGCTTCCCGAGCTTGCCGGGCCACACCTGGTCCATAGAGTTTGGCGATTGGCATGATTTATTCAATCAACCCACGCAATGCCGCATCGCAGCAATACTTCGTTTCGTCGAGATTTGCTTCCCAACCTGTTCCTTCAACCCACGGAGTTCTTCAT
>DASQFA010000671.1:0-3404 GCA_035633375.1 Rubrivivax sp. | reverse complement strand
AAAGCATGGCGAAGTTGTGCGGACAGTGCTTGAAAGCGGCCCCTGGAGGGCGGAAGCCTGAAGCCTATGCGCTTCGCGGGCAGCCAGGCGACCGATCAATGCGCCCGCCAACGCCACGAAAATTACTCAATGGCAGTGTTGCGCTTGGAAGGGTCTGGCAAGTTCGCTTTTCGTGGATACGATGAGCGGATGGTGACTTGGGATGAAATGAATCGAGGTTAGGTGTCAGGCGTCAGCACATTGAACGCATACCGGCCCAGCCGCTCAATATCGAACCACTAGCTAGGGCGATTGAAAAACATCCGCATTGGGCTGACTCGTTGGCGTCGTAGGACCGAGTCACCGATCGCGCCATTTCCACGGCGCACCGGCGCACCCGATCTAGAAGAAGAACGTCACGCGGCCATTGATGACGTAGTCGTAGGTCGCTCCAGAGGGATTGCCGATCTTGGTCGCGCCGCCAAAGGCGAACTCGAGGTTCTGCCTCCAGCGATACAGGAGCAAGAGGTCGAGCGGTGCGAACCACTTTTCGGTGTTGAAGTTGTACGTGATCGGGTTCTCCGGATAGAGAGCGAGCGACCAACGCTCGTCCAGGCGGAAGGTGGTCGCCGGTATCACCTGCAGAGTGCTTACGAGCTGGGCACCCGGCACGTCAGCGTTGAAGCCCCGCAGCCAGCGCAGGTAGGGGCTGAACGTCACGCCGCGCAGTGTGTCGGGCATGCGATAGGTGAACCCGGCGCCCGGCGCGATCTGATACTGGTCGTCGCGTCCGAACGGCTGGCCCTTCGGCGACTTGAGGACGAACCGCAGGCTTGTGCGAAACGTGAGGTTGGGCAGCAGCTGGGCGGTGTCCAGAATCGACTCGAAGAAGATGTTCCCGATGCCGCCGGAGTACCCGCCCTCGGGGTTCGCAGGCCCTGTGTTGTTGGTGTAGATCATCGGCACGTCGGTGCGCAGGGTCGCGATCCAGCCGTTGCCGAAAACCCAGGGCACGAACAGCCGGGGCCGGTACTGCCATTGATTGCTGCCGTTGAGGTTCTCCTGAAAATACCCCCAGTTGTCGAGCCGGATGGTGCCCAGGTTGCCCTGGCTGCCGGATACGGACGTTCCGTACTCCTCCTGAGGCGATTCGTAGAGCAGGTCCTCGGCGGCAAACGTCGAGCCGGCGGCGAACAGGATCAAGCCGAATACTGCGCTGCGCTGCGGGACAACGGCGAAGCGGGCTTTCATGGACGGGCCTTTCTTGTGCCAGGGGTCGGGTCTCCCACCGAACCTGCCAGGAGGCCTTCTGGGCAAACCAGATCTGTCTCTGATAGTGTTCATGCCAATAGAGGCCCAGCGAGAAATCTTCATACTTGTCCCGTTACGTACGACGCCAATCCAAAAAAAGCGCTGACGTCGGAAAGCCCGATGTACGTGGTGGACCAGCGCTTCGACTTCGATCGCCGGAAGGTCCGACCACAAGGAGCGTGCTTCCCGACTCTACGTGCCAAGCGAAGCAAAGTACCCGGCAAAGTGTATGGTGGAACGAAGCATTCAAGGCGCGGCCAAATTCTTATCGGGAGATGAATGTTTTTCATTCATGCAGCCTCTGACCACGCATTTCAGGCCGGGCTCTTGCAGCACCGCTGCAGGTTGCCGCCGGGGGACCGTGACTGCGGGCTTTATCGGTTGTGTGCACTGTGCGAGACCTGGGCGAGTCATGGAAGAATCGGTATGTCGTTCAGTGCTCCCAGCTCGTCACGCACAGTTACGTCTTGTTCGATGAGCGCACGCGAAGCGTGGCGCATCACCGCAGCCGCGCCGCGTGGGCTCCCGGCTTGTTTCGCGTTTAAATGAATCCAGAAGGTCTCACCATGCTCGAACACCGCCGCACCACGCCGGGCAATCCTTTTCGCGGCCTTCACTGTTGGCTGCCACTGGCGGTGCTGGCGCTGTTGTCGGCCTGCCAGCGCACGGTCGAAGCCCCGCCACCCGAGGTCCGTCCGGTGCGCGCCATCACCATCGACAAGCGCGCCACCGGCGGCACGGTGGCACTCACCGGCACGGTGCAGGCGCAGACCGAGATCAACCAGTCTTTCCGCATCGACGGGCGGCTGGTCGAGCGCACGGTGGACATCGGCGATAACGTCAAGCCGGGCCAGTTGATTGCCCGGCTGGACCCGCAGAACGAGGAGAGCGCGCTGCAATCGGCACGCGCGCAGCTGGCCGGGGCCAACGCGCAGCTGGTCGAAGCGCGCAGCAACTACGCGCGCATGGCCGAGCTGGTGGTCGAGGACGCGGTCTCGCGCGCGCAGTACGAGCAGGCCAAGGCGCTGTTGCAGTCGGCCGAGGCCCAGGTGCTGTCGGTGCAGGGCCAGCTCAACCTGGCGCAGAACCGGCTGAGCTACACGCGGCTGTTCTCCGACGTGGCCGGCGTGGTCACGGCGCGCGGCCCGCAGCCGGGCGAGGTGGTGTCTGCCGGGCGCATGATCATCCAGGTGGCCCGCGCGGGCGCACGCGATGCGGTGTTCGATGTGCCGGCGCAGATCAAGGACAACGCGCCGCTGGACCCCGAGGTCACGGTGTCGCTCGGAAAGGCGGCCCCGACGCCACTGAAGCGGTCGGCGGACATCGCCGTCACGCTGGGCACCAACCCGAATGTCACCGCCAAGGGCCGAGTGCGCGAGGTCTCGCCGCGCGCCGACCCGGTGACCGGCACCTTCGCGGTGCGCGTTCGCCTGATCGATCCGCCGGAGACCATGCGCCTGGGCAGCACGGTCACCGGGCGCATCCAGCTCGACGCCGTCAGCGGCATCACCATCCCCGCGACGGCGCTGGTGCGCGCCGACGGCAGGACGGCGGTGTGGGTGTTCGATGCCAAGACCGGCACCGTCTCGCTGCGCAACATCGCGGTGCGCGCCTCCGACGCCACGATGGTGCAGGTGGCCTCGGGCCTGAACCCGGGTGACGTGGTCGTCACCGCGGGCGTGCAGGCGCTGCGCCCGGGCCAGAAGGTGCGCCTGCTGGAGGCGCGCTCGTGATCGGTCCGAACCTGTCGGAATGGGCGCTGAAGAAGCGCTCGCTGGTGGTCTTCCTGATGATCGTGGGCGTCGTGTCCGGCGTCATGTCGTTCATGAAGCTGGGCCGCGGCGAGGACCCGGCGATCACCACGCGTACGATGGTCGTCGCGGCCGGCTGGCCCGGTGCGACGGTTGACGAGACGACCAAGCAGGTTACCGAGCGGCTTGAGCGTACCCTGCAAGAGACCGACCACCTCGATGGCCTGCGCAGCTACACCATCGCCGGGCAGACGACGATCTTCGTCGACCTGAAGCAATCGACGCCGCCTCACAAGATTCCCGACATCTGGTACCAGGTGCGCAAGAACGTCGGCGACATGCGCCACACGCTGCCGCAGGGCG
>DASQFA010000670.1:0-3049 GCA_035633375.1 Rubrivivax sp. | reverse complement strand
TCGGCTGGCTCGGCTCGCTGGGCGGCCACCTGCCTGTCGAACCCGGCATCCTGGCGCTGTGCGAGAGTGCGCTGAAGCGCTTTGAAGCGCTCGGCGCAGCGGTCGAGCCGCTGGCCCTGGGTTACCCGGCCGACGAGGTCTGGCAGACCTGGCTGACCTGGCGGCGATTCCTGGTGGCCGGCACGCTGGCACCCTTCGGCGCCGACCCGAAGACACATGCCCAGCTCAAGCCCGAGGCGCAGTGGGAGTATGACCAGGGCCAATGCCTCACCGGACCGCAGATCTATGCTGCCAGCCTGAACCGCACCCGTTTCTACCGCCACATGGTGGGCCTGTTCGAGCGCTTCGACCTGCTGGTGCTGCCCAGCGCACAGTGCTGGCCCTTCCCGGTGGAATGGACCTGGCCGCGCGAGGTGGCCGGCCGCGCCATGGACACCTACCACCGCTGGATGGAGGTGGTGATCTACGCCACGCTGGCCGGTCTGCCGGCGATGAGCGTGCCGGTGGGCTTCAACGCCGCCGGCCTGCCGATGGGCATGCAGCTGATCGGCCCGCCGCTGGGCGATTTGGCGGTGCTGCATGCGGCGGCGGCCTACGAGACGAGCATCGGCGAGCTGCTGGCGCGGCGACCGGCCTTCGCTTGAACAACCCCACCTCACGGCCGGGGCCAGCCGTGCACGCCGCAGCGCAAGGCGCACCACCGAACGCGCCGATGCGCGTGCTGCCGGTGATCGTGCTGGCGCAACTGGCCGGCACCTCGCCATGGTTCGCGGTGAACGCGGTCATGCCCGACCTGCAGCGCCAGTTCGGCTGGGCCGCGGCCGATGTGGGCACGCTCACCTCGGCGGTGCAGTTGGGCTTCATTGCCGGCACGCTGGTGTTCGCGCTGCTGGCCATTGCCGATCGCTTCTCGGCGCGGCGCGTGTTCCTGCTGTGTTCACTGGCCGGCGCGGCCTGCACGCTGGCCGGCGCGGGCAGCGCCGGCTCGTTGCACGGCCTGCTGTTCTGGCGCGCGCTCACCGGCTTCTTCCTGGCCGGCATCTACCCGGTGGGCATGAAGATCGCGTCGCTATGGTTCCCGCAAGGCCTGGGCACGGCCCTGGGCTGGCTGATCGGTGCGCTGGTGCTGGGCAGCGCCAGCGCGCATGCAGTGCGCGCGGCCGGCGCCGCCTGGCCCTGGACCTGGGTATTCGTGGCCGTCGCCGCCGCCGCGGCGCTGGCCGGGGTGCTGCTGTTCCTGGCCGTGCCGGAGCGGCCGCGACCGCGCGGCCACGGCAGCGGCTTGAACTTTCGCGCGCTGGCCAGCATCTGGACCGACCGCAAGGTGCGCGCCTCGGCCTTCGGCTACTTCGGCCACATGTGGGAGCTGTACACGATGTGGGTGCTGGTGCCGGCGATCCTGGCCACGCGCCTGGCCGGCGCGGCGCTGTCCTGGGCCGCCTTCGCCGTGCTCGCCGCGGGCGCCATCGGCTGCATCGGCGGCGGCCTGTGGGCGCGGCGCATCGGCAGCGCGCGCGTGGCCGCCTGGCAACTGGGCGCCAGCGGCCTGTGCTGCCTTTTCTCGCCCTGGCTGATGCACGCCGGAGATGTGGTCTTCGCCGCGTGGCTGCTGGTCTGGGGCATCAGCGTGGCCGGCGACTCGCCGCAGTTTTCGGCGCTGACCGCGCAGAACGCACCGCCGCTGGCGGTGGGCAGCGTGCTCACGCTGACCAACAGCATCGGCTTTGCCATATCGATCCTCAGCATCCAGCTCTTCGTGTCGCTTTCGCAGGGCCAGCCGCTGGGCTCGCTGCTGCCCTGGCTGGGCCTGGGGCCGCTGCTCGGCGTGTGGGCGTTGCGGCCGCTGTGGCGGCGTGTTTGAATCAAAACACGTCCGGTGCCGCGCTGGACTCGAGGACAGGCCGGGCCGCGCCGACCCAGGCCCTTTGCGAATTCGAGCCGAAGCTCAACCGGCCTTGGCGTCAGGGTCTGAATCCCTTGGCGATTCCAGGCTTTCCAGATCGGCCAGATCCTTGGTGCGGCCGCTGGCTCGCTTGTTGATCTTGAAATCCTCCAGACCGATGATGTTCAGCCTCACATCGGCAAGTTCGACCTGCTCGCGGCGTACGAAACACTCGTCGAACTCGACCCCGTCGATGGCCGTGAGCAGGTCGATGCGGCGCGGTGGCTGGCCAAGCTGGACCACGGCATCGAGGCTGAAGTCGCTGGCTACCAATCCGAGCGATCCAAAGCCGAAGTCCTGCAAGACATCGAGCAGGCGCGCGATGTTTTGCGCGCTCGGACGCACCCAGAAGTCGATATCGCCGGTGTAGCGCGGATGACCGTGGGCAGCCAGCGCGTAGCCGCCGATGACCAGGTAATCAACGCTGCGTGCGTTGAGCAACCCGACAAATTCTTTGAAGTCGCGGTTCAGCATCCAAAGGCTTCGGTTCATTCGGCGCCTGCGTGCGCAAGGCCTCAACTGCTGCGATGCGCTCGGCCATCGGGCGCGACAGCCAGAACCCCAGATCAGCGCCCGCCGGTCGCCGCATCAAAACAATCTTGACGACGCGTTCCATGGGTCAATTGTCATCGAAAGACGGCGCATTGGCATGCCATGTGGCGACACCGGATATGCATGCTTTTGAACGAGACCTATCCGCAAAGCCCTTGATTAGACCGTCGAATGGGGGCTTCAATCTCAAGTTGCTTGAAGCTGCGCTCAAACATTCATGATTTCGAGGTATCGCCCCCGAGCATGAAAGCCTGAGTTTGGCGCACGATGCGAAGCGGCACACTGGGCGATTGACGTCGTATTGCGAGTGAAGGCCCGACCCCTCCGCCTAACCGGACCTCCACCGGGCTGGCTCGAACCCTCGACTGTCGCGCGGCGCGGCCCACGCCCCTCGGCCACATTGCAGCGCGAACAGTAAAGAGTCGGCCCTGCGCAATCCATCCTCACCCGGTCGCCAGACTTGGGGCTACAGTGCCAGCATGCGACACATTGGCCGCGCTCCTGTGAAAATCACCAAGCTGCCCCGCGCCGACGGTCTGCGAGACGCGGCACTGC
>DASQFA010000669.1:0-2844 GCA_035633375.1 Rubrivivax sp. | reverse complement strand
GGGCTGCAGCCGGGCGATCCCTGCCCTGAGTGCGGCGTTGGCAGGGTCTATGACTCTGCGCCCAAAGTCCTCGTCAAAGTGGTCGGCCAGCCCCCGCTGGCGGCCACGGTCTTCAAGCTGCGGCAGCTGCGCTGCCGGCTTTGCGACACCATCTTCACCGCCCCATTGCCCGAAGGCGCGAGCCCGACCAAGTACGACCACAGCTGCGCGAGCATTTTGGCGCTACTGCGCTACGGCAGCGGCATGCCGTTTTATCGCCTGGAGAGCCTGCAGGCCAGCCTGAACGTTCCGCTGCCCGATGCCACGCAGTGGGACATCGTGCAGAAGGCGGTGCCGGGCCCGCGTGCGGCCTTCGAGGAGTTGATCAGCCAAGCCGCGCAGGCGGAGTTGCTGCACAACGACGACACGCCTGCGCGCATCCTGTCGCTGATGCGCGAGCGCGCCAAGGCCGAGGCGGCGGGCAAGACGCCGGTGGCCAAGGCGATCAACACCTCGGGCATCGTGGCCGAGCTGCAAGGCCGCAAGGTCGTGTTGTTCTTCACCGGCCACGCGCATGCCGGCAAGAACCTGGCCAAGGTCCTGGCGCATCGGGCCCGCGAGCTCGAGCCGCCGATGCAGATGTGCGATGCGCTGGCGGCCAACGTCACCGCCGAATTCACCACCGTCCTGTGCAACTGTCTGGCGCACGGACGGCGCCAGTTTGTCGACGTGATCGAGCACTTCCCCCAGGAATGCGCCCACGTGATCGAGGTCCTGGCCAAGGTCTATGCCCAGGACGCGCACTGTCGTGCCGAGAAGATGTCGCCCGAGCAGCGCCTGGCGCACCATCAGGCCGTCAGCGACCTGCCGATGCAAGAGCTACACAAGTGGATGAATGAGCAGTTCGAGCAGCGCAAGGTCGAGCCCAACTCCGGACTCGGCAGGGCCATGAACTACATGATCAAGCACTGGAGCGAACTCACGCTCTTCCTGCGCAAGGCGGGGGCCCCCCTTGATAACAACGTCGTGGAGCGGGCCCTCAAACGCGCGATACGTCACCGCAAGAATTCGCTCTTCTACGCAACCCTCAAGGGGGCCGAGGTCGGCGATATCTACATGAGCCTGATCCACTCCTGCGAGCTCAGCGACGTGAACCCGTTCGAGTATCTGCAGGCATTGCAGATCCACGCCCAGGACGTGTTGAGGACGCCGGCGTTGTGGATGCCTTGGAACTACCGCGAGCAACTCAGCCGCGCCGCGTGAGCCGCGGCGCAGGTCCAGGCCAGTCGCTGCTGTATGCCGCCAGGCTCAACGCGCGCCACGCCGGCGCGGCGTGAGCCTGGGACGGATCGCCGGCCATGAGCAGCACCTGCAGCTCGCAGGCCTGCAGCGTGTGGCCGGGCTCAGCGCCCTTGGGCCACCACGTGAACTTGCTCGAGGAAAGACGCTTTTGGCATAGCCAAAAGCCCTGGCCGTCATACACCAAAATCTTTATCGCCGTGCGGGCGCGGTTGCCGAAGACGAACAGCGCGCCGCTGAACGGATCAGCTTGCAGGTGCTTCCTGCATGCGCCCGCCAGCCCATCGATCCCGGCCCGGAAGTCAATCGGCTCGACCGCCACCAGGATGCGCATATGCGGCGTAATCTGGATCATGGCGCGGTCCAGAATGCATTGCACATGGTGGACAGGCCGCACAGCCCGTTGCCACTGAGCTCCACGCGCATCTTCGCGCCGCTTGCGTTGGCCATCTCGACCACGCATTCGGGCTGCGAACTCCCTGCCGGCATCGTCCGCCCGGCCGGCGCGAACAACTCGACAAACCGGGGCGCCAACTCAGTGGCCGGCACCTTGCCACCAGCCAGTGCAGCTCGCCGCTTGAGTACTGCGTAGTCCAGGTGCAACTCGGCAGCCACGCCGTACGCACCGTGCTCGACGGCGGCGGCCACAGCCGCAGCCCACAACTCCAAAGGAATCCGCTCGCCGAGCTCGCGCCCTGCACGCCACTGATCAAACCGGCGCTTCAGCTGCGACAGCCCGTCGCCCAGCACCCTTGTCCGCACCGCCTTGCCCGTCGCTGCCATCGCATGTCTCCTCATCGGATTGCAATGGCACCAGAATTTATACAGCTTGCGACGTCAATTCATGCACGCTTGCCGGAAGGACACTATGAATCAGGCTCATGTAGATATCGCCGACCTCGGCCCCATTGGGGGTCTTGTAGAAGAGCGAATTCTTGCGGTGCCGTATCGCCCGCTTCAGAGCGCGTTCACAGACATTATTGTGGCTCTTCAGGAAGTCGTGTGGGTAGGTTGAGTGGGCAAACATGACTGGAAGCCGCATGGGTATTGGCTTTCGGGCGTTTCGTAGGGCGTGTGAAATGGGCATCATGTTCAGATGGCCAATTCAGCGAAGCGACGACGTCGGCTGTGGGATGCGTATGCCGTACCCGGGTTTCGTCCGCAGCCCACAGTGCGCGGCATCTTCGGTGATCCGAAGGGTCGGGTCATCGCCCTTGAACGGCGCTCAAAAAAACGACCTGCGGCTGCTGCGGCCGAACGCAGTCGGGTTGGTACGACCGGCGCACGCGTCGGGTTCGCGACCTCTCCTGTGGCGATATGCGCGTCTACCTCGAGTTCGAGGTTCGGCGCGTGCAGTGCCGCAGTTGCGGCAAGGTGAAGCGCGAGCGGCTGGAGTTCCTGGCCGACAACCCGTTCTATACCAAGCGCTTTGCGCACTACGTGGGCCGGCGCTGCCGTTCGACCACGATCAAGGAGCTGGCCAAGGAGCTTCATCTCGACTGGGACACGGTCAAGACTCTCGAGAAGCAGTACATGCGAGCGCAGCTGGCCAAGGCGGGCACGCCC
>DASQFA010000668.1:0-8879 GCA_035633375.1 Rubrivivax sp. | reverse complement strand
TCAGCGGCCGCGCCACGCGGCCCGCGTCCGAGCCGAAGAAGGACATCGCGGCGACGCCGGCCCCGGGCACCCCGGGCAGCGAAGCGGCTGCAGCCGCAGTGGCTGCGCCAGCCCCGACACCGGCCGGCAACTTGTCGATGTTCGACAAGGCGTGGGCCTTCGATCCGTCGACTGCGCCTTACGACATCGCGCTGTACGCGCCGAACTATTTCCTCTTCGGCCGCTACACCACCAACCTGAACACCGCGCCCTTCGACCCGCTGGTCGGCGGCGGTGTGCTCTCGCCAGGGACCACGCTCGATTCCACCGAGGCCGCGTTCCAGATCAGCTTCAAGTTCAGGCTGTGGACCACCGACGACCGCCGCTGGGGTGCGTGGGCCGCCTACACCCAGCAAAGCCATTGGCAGCTGTACAACGACTCGGGCAGTGCCTCGCGGCCGTTTCGCGAAACCAACTACATGCCCGAGCTGATCCTCGCCTACAAGCCCGGCTTGAAGTGGGGCGATTGGCAATGGAACCTGGCCAGCTTCGCCTTCAACCACCATTCGAACGGCCGTTCCGACAAGTTGTCGCGCAGCTGGGACCGCCTGATCGCCGGCGTCGGCGTCGAGAACGGCGACTTTGCGTTGCTCGGACGCCTGTGGTGGCGCCTGCCCGAAAGCAGCGACTCGGACGACAACCCGACCCTCTCCGATTACTACGGCTGGGGCGACCTGTCGGCACTCTACAAGTGGCGTGGCCAGAGCTTCGCCGGCACGATCCGCGGCAACCCCAGCACCGGCAAGGGCTCCGGCCAGCTGAGCTGGACCACCCAGCCCTTGCTGGGCCCGCTGCGCGGCTACGTGAAGGCGTTCAGCGGCTACGGCGAGACGCTGATCGACTACAACTGGAAGCAGTCGACCATCGGCATCGGGGTGACGCTGAACGACTGGTTGTAGGCGGGCACGGTGGCCTGGCCAGCGCGCCACCGGCAATTGGCCGGTTGCGAAATAGGCAATTGGACGGTGACCCGGTAGGTCAATCGGGCCCGAAACCAATTGCATAGTGGATTATACAATTGGTCATGACGACCCCCGCTACGTCGCACTCTCCCATTCCCCGCCTGGCGATGGCCGCCGCGCAGGTGCGGTTAACGGGTTTTCCGGTGCTCACCATCACCGGGCCGCGGCAGTCGGGCAAGACCACGCTGGCGCGGCTGCTGCGGCCCGATGCGCCGTACTTCTCGCTGGAAGAACCCGACACCCGCGCCTATGCGCTCGATGACCCGCGCGGTTTTTTGCGGGCCTGTGCGGATGGGGCGATCCTCGACGAGGTGCAGCGCGCGCCGGCCCTGCTGTCGTACCTGCAAGGAGTGGTCGATGTCGACGCGCGCATGGGGCGCTTCATCCTCACCGGGTCGAGCCAGTTCGACCTGATGGCGTCGGTGACGCAAAGCCTGGCCGGGCGCAGCGCGCTGCTGACGCTGCTGCCGTTTTCGCTGGGTGAGCTGCAGGCGGCAGGGCGCGCACCGGACAGCGTGGCGCAGCTGCTGCACCAGGGCCTGTTTCCGCCCTTGTACGACCGCCCGGTGTCGCCCGCGATCTGGCTGCAGGACTATGTCGCCACCTACGTCGAGCGCGACGTGCGCAGCCTGCTCGGCATCAAGGACAGCGCCGCATTCATGCGCTTCGTGCAGTTGTGCGCCGGGCGCATCGGGCAGTTGCTCAACGTCAGCGCGCTGGCCGCCGACGCGGGCATCACGCGGGTCACGGCGCAGGCCTGGCTGGCGGTGCTGCAGGCCAGCCACCTGGTGTTTCTGGTGGCGCCGTGGGCGCGCAATATCAGCAAGCGCCTGATCAAGAGCCCCAAGCTGTATTTCTGCGACGTGGGGCTTGCCGCCAGCCTGATGGGCGTGCGCGAGGCCGCGCATGTGGCGACCCATCCGCTGCGCGGCCTGTTGTTCGAGAACTGGGCCATGACCGAACTGCTGAAGGCGCAAACCCACCACGGCATCAAGCCCAGCCTGTACTTCCTGCGCGACAAGCAGGGCCATGAGCTGGATGCGCTGATCGAGACCGCGCCGGCGCTTCTGCACGGGGTCGAAGTCAAGTCCGGCGAGACCGTCGCGCCCGACTGGTTCGACGGCCTGACCTACTGGCGCGAGCAGTTGCCCGCTGGCGTGACGCTGCAGCCCTGGCTGCTGTATGGCGGCAGCACCGCGCAGGCGCGCGACAAGGCGCGCGTGCTGCCGTGGACAGGCCTCGGCCCATTGCTGGAGCAACTGCGTGCCTGAGCCGAAACGCCGCGTTCGAGCAGAATCGACAGGCGCCGGCCATAGGCTCGGTTGGTGGAGGTGGCCAGCACCGTCGCCAGATCAGTCAAGGTCAAAGCATCTTCAAGGGGGGAAACATGGTCAAGAAGCGGGACAAAAGGACGAGCAGCTCAGACGCCAAGAAGGGCGTCAGTGACTATGAGAACGAGCTGGTGCGACTGCAGGTCGAGCTGGCGCACTTGCAGTCCTGGGTCGTGAAAACCGGCGCGCGCATCGTCGTGGTGTTCGAAGGGCGCGACGCTGCCGGCAAGGGCGGGATGATCAAGCGGATCACCGAGCGTGTCAGCCCCAGGGTGTTCCGCGTCGTCGCCCTGCCGGCACCGAGCGACCGCCAGAAGACCCAGCTCTACATGCAGCGTTACATCGAGCAGTTGCCCGCCGGCGGCGAAGTCGTGATCTTCGACCGCAGTTGGTACAACCGCCCGGGCGTCGAGCGCGTCATGGGCTTTTGCAGCGAGCAGGAGGCCCAGCGCTACCTGGCCCTGACGCCGCGCTTCGAGGCGTATCTGATCGAGTCCGGGGTCATGCTCGTCAAGTATTTTCTGACGGTCAGCGAGGCAGAGCAGGAGAAGCGTTTCCAGCAGCGCATCCTCGACCCGCTGCGGCAGTGGAAGCTGAGCCCCATGGACATTGAATCCTACCGGCGCTGGTGGGATTACTCGTTGGCCTATGACGAGATGATCCGCATGACCGACACGCCGCAGTCGCCGTGGTGGATCGTGCCCTCCGACGACAAGAAGCGCGCGCGCATCAACTGCATCTCGCACCTCCTCAGCATCATCCCGTACGAGAAGGTCCCTTTTGAAAAGCCCGTGCTGGGCAAGCGCAACAAGCGCCCCAAGGGCTATGTCCCGGACCAGGGCGCGCGCAACGTGGTGCCGGACGTCGCGTGATGCGTTTGCGCAGGCGCGCGCGCCTGTGGGGCTCTGAGGTGCTGGACGCGCCGAGCCCGCTTCGCCACGGCGCCTCATGACCGGAACCCTCCGTTGAATCACAGGTAACTTTTCGCGATGGACCACGAACCCCTGTCGCTTGCACCCATGCTGCTCGGCCTGGCCGGCGGGCTGGCGCTGTTCCTGCACGGCATGACGATGATGTCGAACGCGATGCGGGCGATGGCCGGTTCGCAGCTCAAGACGATCATGGCCAGGCTCGCCCGCAATCGCTTCAGCGCGTTGCTCACCGGCATTGGCATCACCTCGATCGTGCAGTCGTCGACCGTGACCACGCTGATCGCCATCGGCTTCGTGTCGGCCGGGGTGCTGACGCTGGCGCAGGCCCTGGCCGTCATCATGGGGGCGGCCGTCGGCTCGGCGGTGACGACGCAGATCATCGCCTTCGACGTGAGCAACCTCGCGTTCGTGCTTACGGCGGTGGGTTTCGGGCTGTCGATGTGGAAGGCCAGGCGCATCGCCAGCCTGGTCGGCACCGTGATCATGGGTCTGGGCGTGCTGTTCATCGGCTTGGCGATGATGTCCGACTTCATGGCGCCGCTGCGCACCTACCAGCCGTTCCTGAACCTGATGGCGTCGATGACCAACCCGCTGCTCGGCATCTTGCTGGGCGCGCTGTTCACGGCGGTCGTGCAGTCGTCGACGGCCACCCTCGGCGTGATCATCGCGCTTGCGGCGCAGGGGCTGATTCCGCTGGAAGCCGGCATCGCCCTCGTCTTCGGCGCCAACATCGGCACCACCCTCACCGCGCTGCTGGCGGCCATCGGGCAGCCGCGTGCGGCCCTGCACACTGCCGTCGGGCTGGTCGGCTTCAAGGTGTTGCTGGTGCTGATCTGGCTGCCGCTGATCGGCCTGCTCGAGCGAATCACGCGCGCGGTGTCGCCTAGCGCTGAAGGCCTGGCACTGGCCGAGCAACTGGCCTACGAGGTGCCGCGCCAGGTGGCCAATGTGCACCTGATCGTGAACCTGAGCACGGTGCTGATCCTGCTGCCCTTCACGAACCTGCTGGCCCGGCTGATCGTGCGCGTGGTCGGCGAGGGGCCGGCCCCGAAAGGCGACGAAGAGATTGCACCGGCGTTGAACCCGGTGCTGTTCGAGATACCGCCGATGGCGCTGGATGCCGCGCGCGGCGAACTGCTGCGCCTGGGGGAGCGGGTTGCCGAACAGATCGCCGAGACGATTCCCGCCATGCAACACGTCCTGGCCGGCAAGCATGCCGCGTTGGACCCGCTGCACGAGCGCGAGCGGCAGATCGATCTGCACCATGCCGCCATCGTCGGCTACATCGAGAAGCTGCTGCAGCCGGAGTTGCCGCAAGACGTCTGCCGGGCGGCCGTCGATCTGGTCGAGGCGGCCGACTATCTGGAAGCCATCGGCGACCTGATCGACAAGGAAGTGATTCCGCTGTTCCGGCGGCACGAAGAACGCGGCACGGCAATGAGCCCGCAGGCGCGCGAACGCTTGCGCACGCTTGCCGAGGCCGTCAGCCAGGAGCTGCACCGCGCCTTGCGTGCAGTCGCCGAGCAGGATCTTGAACTGGCCCGCGGCGTGCTCGAGGCGAAGCCGCAGATCCGCGACCTCGAGCGGGCGGCGATGGAACTTCGGGCCGAGCTGGAGCCCGTTGACGGCGTGGCGCGCGGGCTGCCCACTGCGCTGGAGCGTGAGCTGGCCGAATGCCTGCGGCGCGGCTACAGCCTGGTGCGCAGGTTCGTGCGCGTGGGCACGGGCCTGCTGCGGGCAGACATGCAAAGAACCGTCGAGCTGAACAGGGCATGAGCCATGGCCTCGCTGCCGATCGCGCGGACCGCAAGCCGCCGGAAGCTGGCGATGCTGTGGATCGGAACATCGTCTGAAGCGCCATGAGTCTCGAAGCGATGGCCAGTCTGGGTTGGCCGACGTGGCCGATCCTCACGTTCGCCGGGTTGCTGTGTCTCGTGCTCTTGCTGGTCATCCGGCAGAACCACAAGGACTTGCTGGGTTTGATGGGCACTCGGGCAGCAGTCCAAGCGGGCTGCGCATCGAGTCCTGCGTCGAGCCGCAGGCCAGGGCATGCAGCGCATAGATGATGGCAACCGCGCTGCACCAGAGGCGCCCAGCCCGAGCAGACAGAACCTGCAAGGAGCTACCTCGCGGGCGCTCATCAGCATATGCGCGTGCTGTCTGCAATGGGTACCTCGCCGTGACGGCTCGCAGCGTTGATGCCTTGGCCCCGAGCTGGACCACCAGCGCCAGCCTTGTCCAACGCGGTGTGAGCCTGAACGGGGCGCGTGTTTCCAACGAGGAATGAGCCTGCGGGCGAGGGTCTGGGGTCGAATCGGCGCGGGTTGATCGTCACAAGGATGGTGATCGACATGGACGCGACGAGGCTGCGCACGATCGAGCAGTCGGAAGAGTTTCTCAGGGCAACGCCCGAGGGGGCGTTCACAGCGCACGGCCCCGGCGGTGCGGCTGACAACCGGCGCTATGAGCCCATCAGCCTTGTACTGGCGAGGTTTGACTACCCGCAGAGCAAGAAGCGCGAACGTGGCGTGGTGCTGGCGTAATTGCGCCATACCAGCGGCTACGGCCGCGCCCAGCCGGCTCGCCTTGTCGCGCGCTGGGCCGACAGCCGTGTCACGCAGCATCCTCTGGTCAAGCGCTACCGCGCCCCGCCGCGCCGTTTGCGGGCAAGTACACCGCCCTGGATGTGGAGTTGCCGGTGGAGAGGGATCGGGCCCACGAGGACGTGTGCCGACGCCGCCGTCGACAGGCATGTCGTCATAACGCGGCCCGCCGGGCGTGAGCGCCGCTTTGACCGTGGGGCTGCTGGCCAAGACCGCGCTTTTCCCGCTGCACATCTGGCTGCCGCCCGCGCACGGCGGTGCACCGGCCGCGGCCAGCGCGGTGCT
This sequence comes from Rubrivivax sp., assembly GCA_035633375.1. Classification (GTDB taxonomy): domain Bacteria; phylum Pseudomonadota; class Gammaproteobacteria; order Burkholderiales; family Burkholderiaceae_C; genus Rubrivivax. The sequence goes on along the minus strand of DASQFA010000668.1, from coordinate 2,727 downwards.
GTCGGCGCTGGTCATCAAGGGCTCGTGGTTCCTGGTGCTGCGGCTGTGGCTGGACGTCATGCCCGGCGTGCCCAGCGCCGCGGCCGCGCAACTGCTGGCCGGCATGGGCGCGGCGGCCATCGTCGTCGGCAGCGTGGTGGCGCTGCGCCAGCAGCGCCTCAAGCTGCTGGTGGCCTATTCGACGGTGGCGCAGATCGGCTTCCTGTTCCTGCTCTTCCCACTGGCCTTCGGTGGCTACACCTGCAACACGGCCGAAGGCGGCGGCATCTCGGCCACGGTGACGCGCCAACTCGTCACCGCCGGGCTGGGATCACGCCGGGCCTTCAGGTTGTGTACAACCCGTCGTTCAACCCCGGTGTGAACACTATCTACATCCCGGACATCAAGTTCCGGCTGTCGTTCTGACGGGGCGTTGCTGCGGCTTGTGGGGGCACCGTCTGCGCGTCGCTACGGTGGGCTCGTCGCCCCCCAGGTCGCGCAGCAGCCTTTGGTAGTCCGGGCACTGGCGCAGCAGCCCCCCGGCTATCTTGTGCTGCGCGGTGAGATGATGTTTCCGGCGGCGCGGTCGGCATTCCAAGGCCGCTGCCAGGCTCTGACGCCTTGCTCCATCGGGCACGGGGCGCGCCGCGCTTGGCACCTGGCCGGTGGCGGCTTGCCGCGAGGGGACACGCCCGGCTTCTGCCCTGAGCTATGACAGTTATTGCCATTTAATGCCACTTGTGGCATTGTGGGAGGGAACAGGAGATCACCGATGGAAAGCATGAACATTTCGCTGCCCGACCCGCTGAAGCAGTTCGTGGACGGCCAGATTTCGACCGGGCGTTACAGCAGTGCCAGCGAGTACGTCCGCGAGTTGATCCGTAACGACGAAAAGCGCAAGACCGAAGAACAGCTAGAGGCGAAGCTGTTGGAAGGCCTGTCCAGTGCCGAGACTGCGCTAACCCCGGCGGACTGGACGGTCATTCGAAAGGAAGCCTTGGCAAAAGTTGAAGCGCGAAAGCAAACCCGCTGATGCCGACGGTCACTCTGCGCGAGGCGGCGCGGCGCGACTTGGTGGAGCACTTCGTGTATCTGGCAGAAGAGGCCGGTCTGGATGTGGCCGAACGATTCCTGACGAACGCCGAAGCCAGTTTCAACGATCTGGCGCAGCAGCCCAAGATGGGCGCACCGCTGACGCTCAAGCACCCCGACCTGGCCAACGTCCGCAAGTGGCGGGTCAAAGGCTTCGACAATCACCTGGTGTTCTATGAACCGCGCCCCGACGGCGTGTCCATCGTGCGCGTCCTCCACGCGGCCAGCGATTGGTGGGGCGTGCTGGGCTACACGGACTGACCCGCGGCCTGCCGTAAGCGAGAATGTTTCTGGGAGCAACCCGCTGAACGTCCGCGGTGAACTGGCGCTGGGCCTGATGTGGACCCAGAGTTTCAACAAATTCTTCCCCGGCAGCGGGAAGCGCAACCAAGCCGGCTGGGAGGTCTACTGGCGAATGCTCGTGACGCCGAACCTGGCGATCACCCCGGGGCTGCAAGTGGTCTGCAACCCATCTTCAACCCCGGTGTGAACACCGTCTATATCCCGGACATCAAGTTCCGGCTGTCGTTCTTACATTGAGCGCGAATGCCCTGCGGACTCCTGCCGAGAACGGCTCTGGCTGCATCTGGGGCGCAGCGTCGCATTTGCGGGGGTACTGGGTAGTTCGCTAAGGCGGGCTGCAACGCGCGTCCAGAGTCGGCGTCGTCAGCACGCCCTACCCGCCGCTCAATGACTCGGTACGTTCGGCAGCACCTGCTCTTGCCGACCGCGCAGGCGCAACTCAGGCGGCTCGGTCGACCACAGCTTGCCGTCGATCGCGCTGCGGAACCCGAGGCCGTAGAACTCGCCCATGCGGATCGGATCGAATAGATCGTTGCCGGACAGTTCGACCCCGTCGGGAATGGTGATCCACTGAAAGCCGACTTGCTCGTGACGGCTCGCAGCGTTCATACCTTGATCCCGAGCAAACCCAGCAGCGCCGGCAACCGCAGCACTGGCAAGGAAGGCTAGCCGGTGGCCTGGACGCACCGATGCGCCACTGGCCTGCCGCAAGGCTCGCCAGGCCGACCTTTGCGGCGCTTTTCGGTGGCCTGATGATGCAGCACGGCGCCACGGCACCAGCGCCCCAGACGCGCGACTCTCTCAGCGCTCGTTGCGCGGCGGCAGGCCGGGCGGCACCGTGGCCCAGACCTGCCCGGCCAAGGCCTTGGCGTAGCCGAGGTCGAAGAGGCCGCGCATCAGCACCGGGTCGAACAGTTCGTCGCCCGCCAGTTCGACGCCGATGGGCATCGTGATCCAGTTGAAGCCAGACTGTTCGCGCAGCGCGTAGGCATAGATGCGGAACAGGTCGCCCAAGAACCCTGCCTTGATCGCCGATTCGAGCGAGCGCCGGCCGATGCTTTGCAGCGAACGCGGGGTCGGCTGCGGCACCGACTGCAGTTGGCCATTGTGAATGACGAAAAAGTCTTCTCTCCCGACGCCACGCGCTACGCCTGGGCGCACCTCCGAGAAACTGAACACGCCGCCGGAGAAAAAGGCGTTGACGGCGACGCCGCCATCGACGTGCATCTCATCGTAGCGCCGGCCATCGGCCTCGACTTCGAACAGCACCGGCGGGAACGCGACCGGGATCGACGCCGACGCGAGCATGACGCGGCGGAACAAGGCCAGCGCCTCCGGGTGCCCGCTCGAGGC
>DASQFA010000667.1:0-5046 GCA_035633375.1 Rubrivivax sp. | reverse complement strand
AGGAAAGCACGGACACGGGCGCGCATTGGGTCGACGCCCGCGGCACCGACGACGCGGCGCTGCAGCGCTGGGGCATCCCGTCGGAAAACGCCGCATGAGGGCGCCGTGCCGCCGCCACGGGCCTTGCCCCCCCTTGGCGCGCGCATGTGCGGCTTGGGCCGGCGCGTGCGCGCGGGCCAGGCCGGCGACGCCGCTGCGCGTGCGCACGCGCTCGGCTGATGGCCGCAGCGCGCGGCCATGAACGGGGCCCTGAATTGGGCCACGATGCTGGCGGTGGCGCTGGGCGCCGCCATCGGCGCGGTGTTGCGTTGGGCCACAGGGGTGTGGATGAACTCGCTCTGGCATGGTTTTCCGCTGGGCACGCTGGCCGTGAATTGCGCTGGCGGCTTCATGATCGGCCTGGCCTTCATAGGCTTCGAGCGCTGGCCGTCGGAACTGCCGCGGGCGTTCTTCATCACCGGTTTCCTGGGTGGCTTGACCACCTTTTCCGCCTTCTCTGGAGAGTCCTTGCAACTGCTGCAGCGCGGACAGTGGGTCATGGCCGTGCTTCACGCCGCGGCGCATGTGGTCGGCGCGCTGGCCTGCGTGGCCGTGGGCTTTGCGCTGGCACGCTGGCTGTGGCGTGCCTGAGACGGCGATGAACCAGCGGTCCGAGGATACCGGCCTGTCGCCCACTGCAATGCGCACGGCACTGGGCCGTTTTGCCACCGGCGTGACCATCGTCAGTTGCCGTGCGGGCGACGGCAGCCCGGTGGGCCTGACCGCCAATTCCTTCAACGCGCTGTCGCTGCAGCCACCGTTGGTGCTGTGGTCGTTGCGCAGCGCCAGCCCGACGCTCGAGGCCTTCGTGGCGGCTTCGCACTTTGCCGTCAACGTGCTGGCCGAAAACCAGGTCGAGCTGTCGCGCCGCTTTGCCTCGCTCAATACCGACAAGTTTGCCGAGGGGCTGTGGTCGCGGGGGCTGGGCGGCGCGCCGGTGCTGGGCGGCTGCGCCGCGGTCTTCGAATGCGAGCAGCACTCATTCCAGGCCGCCGGCGACCATGTGCTGTTCATTGGCCAGGTGCTGCGCCTGAGCGAGGCGGCGATCACACCGCTGGTGTTCCAGTCCGGCCACTACCGGATGCTGGGCGAGATTCTCTGATGGGTGCCGCCGTGAGCCACGGTGGCTTTGCGCAAGGAGCATGACATGGCCATGCCGCCCGCCCCGGGTGTCGCGTCGCGCTATGTGCCGCCGCACATTGCCGGCAACGCGGATTTTCTGAGCCGCAGGCAGCGCGAGCTGATCGACCTGGCTGCCGAGCTCGGACGCACGCGCTTTGCCGGGAGGGCGGCGCGGCATGACCGCGAGGCCAGCTTTCCTTTCGACAACTTTGACGACCTGCGCCAGGCCGGCCTGCTGGCGCTTTGCGTGCCCGCCGCCGATGGTGGCCTGGATGCCGACCTCGCCACCCATGCGCTGGTCGTCGCCGAGCTGGGCCGCCATTGCGCCGCCACGGCGTTGTCTTTCAACATGCATGCATCCGCCTGCATGGGAGCCGGCTTGATTGCCGACCAGCTGGACATGAGCCCGCAGCAGCGCGCCGAACACGAGCGGCACCGCGCCTGGCACTTCGAGCACATCGTGCACGGGGGCAAGCTGTATGCGCAGCCCTTCTCCGAAAGCGGTGCCGCGGCCGCCGGCAAGGCGGCCTGGGCCACGCTGGCGCACAAGGTCGATGGCGGCTACCGCATCGACGGCCGCAAGATCTTCGCCTCTTCGTCCGGTGCGGCGGACTTCTACGGCGTGCTGTGCACCCTGGACAAGCCCGGCGCTACGGCACACGACGCGCTCTACCTGGCGGTGCCGTGCGACGCTGCGGGCTTGAGTGTCTGCGGCGACTGGGACCCGATAGGCATGCGCGGCACCGTCAGCCGCAACCTGCTGCTGCAGGACGTGTTCGTGCCCGAACGCGCGCGCCTGCTGCCCGAGGGGCTGTACCACCAGGCGACACAACGCTTTCCGTACATGTTCGCCACCTTGTCGCCGCCCTATATGGGCCTGGCCCAGGCAGCCTACGATTTCACGGTGCAGTACCTGCGTGCCGAGCTGCCCGGCATGTCGCCCGTGAAGCGGCGCATGTACCCGACCAAGCAGAACGCGGTGGCCGAGATGCGCATCAAGTTGGAGCAGACGCGCGCACTCTTCCTGCAGAGCGTGCGCGAAGCGGGCATCGATCCCGACGAGGACACGCGCCAACGCCTGTATGCGGCGCAGTTCACGGTGATGGAGAACGCGAATGCGATCTGCGCGCTGGCGCTGCGCACCTGTGGCGGGCAGGCGATGCTGAAGTCGCTGCCGCTGGAGCGGCTGTACCGCGATTCACGCTGCGGCTCGCTGATGCTGCCGTGGACGGCAGAGCTGTGCCTGGACCGCCTGGGGCGCGATTGCCTGTACGCCGGGGCCGAAAGCGACGAATCCATCGAGTAATGTCCCGCGGCACCTGAAGATCGCGTGGGCCAGCCGGTGCAGTGAAAGTGCCCCTTGAGCAGGGTCTTGCGTCATTCGAAGGTCTGCGGGGTCGGCCAGGGCACCTGCCCGGGGCCGGGCGCGCCGGATCACGGTCGGGCGATTGCCATGACCCTTGCACCTTGAAAATGCGCCAGGCTGCCCAAAATGCCCTTGCATCCATAGGAGTCTTTCGGAGTCTTTCCATGCGTCAAGACAAGCTGACCACTGCATTCCAACAGGCCCTGGCCGAAGCCCAGAGCTTGGCTATCGCGCGCGACAACCCGTATGTCGAACCGGCGCATCTGCTGGCGGCGATGCTGGAGCAGCCCGACGGCCCCAAGGCCCTGCTCGACCGCGCCGGTGCCAACACGGCGGCTCTCAAGGCCGCCATGGACAGCCTGATCGTTGGCCTGCCCAGCGTACAGGGCGGCGGCCAGGTGCAGGCCGGGCGCGACTTGGTGCAACTCATCCAGGCGGCCGAAAAGGAAGCCGGAAAGCGCGGCGACCAGTTCATCGCCAGCGAGATGTTCCTGCTGGCGTTGGCCGATGCCAAGAGCGACATCGGCGGCATCGTGCGCGGCCATGGCCTGACGCGCAAGGCGCTGAGCGCGGCGGTGGAAGCCGTGCGCGGCGGCCAGAAGGTCGATTCTGCCGAGTCCGAAGGCCAGCGCGAGGCGCTGAAGAAGTACACCCTCGACCTGACCGAACGGGCACGCCTGGGCAAGCTCGATCCGGTGATCGGCCGCGACGACGAGATCCGCCGCGCCATCCAGGTGCTGCAGCGGCGCACCAAGAACAACCCGGTGCTGATCGGCGAGCCCGGCGTGGGCAAGACGGCCATCGTCGAAGGCTTGGCGCAGCGCATCGTCAACGGCGAGGTGCCCGAGTCGCTGAAGGACAAGAAGGTGCTGTCGCTGGACATGGCCGGCCTGCTGGCCGGCGCCAAGTACCGCGGCGAGTTCGAGGAACGCCTGAAGGCCGTGCTCAAGGAAGTCTCGGCCGATGAAGGCCGCATCATCCTTTTCATCGACGAACTGCACACCATGGTCGGTGCCGGCAAGGCCGAAGGCGCCATCGATGCCGGCAACATGCTCAAGCCGGCGTTGGCGCGCGGCGAGTTGCACTGCATCGGCGCGACCACGTTGAACGAGTACCGCAAGTACGTGGAGAAAGACGCCGCGCTGGAGCGTCGCTTCCAGAAGGTGCTGGTCGACGAGCCCAGCGTCGAGGCCACGGTGGCCATCCTGCGCGGCCTGCAGGACAAGTACGAGGTGCACCACGGCGTGCAGATCACCGACCCGGCCATCGTGGCCGCGGCCGAGTTGAGCCACCGCTACGTCACCGACCGCTTCCTGCCGGACAAGGCCATCGACCTGATCGACGAGGCCGCGGCCAAGATCAAGATCGAGATGGATTCCAAGCCGGAGGTGATGGACAAGCTCGACCGCCGCACCATTCAGCTCAAGATCGAACGCGAGGCCTTGAAGAAGGAGAAGGACGAGGGCTCGAAGAAGCGCCTCGGCCTGATCGAGGACGAGTTGTTGAAGCTGCAGCGTGAGTACAACGACCTCGAGGAAATCTGGAAGTCCGAGAAGGCGGCGGCGCTGGGCTCGAAGCAGGTGATGGAAGACATCGAGCAGATCAAATTCCAGATCGAGGAACAGAAGCGCAAGGGCGACTTCAACAAGGTGGCCGAGTTGCAGTACGGCAAGCTGCCTGAGTTGGAAAAGACGCTGAAGGAGGCGCAGGCCAAGGAGGCGGGCAAGACCAAGGGCGCCAAGTCAGGCAAGGGCGGAGCGCAGTTGCTGCGCACGGTGGTCGGCGCCGAGGAGATCGCCGAGGTGGTGTCACGCGCCACCGGCATACCTGTGAGCAAACTGATGCAGGGCGAGCGCGACAAGCTGCTGCAGATGGAAGCCAAGCTGCACGAGCGCGTGGTCGGCCAGGACGAGGCCATCGTCGCCGTGGCCGACGCCATCCGCCGCAGCCGCGCCGGCCTGTCCGACCCGAACCGGCCCACCGGCTCGTTCCTGTTCCTCGGCCCGACAGGCGTGGGCAAGACCGAGCTGTGCAAGGCGCTGGCCGGCTTCCTGTTCGACAGCGAGGATCACATGATCCGCGTCGACATGAGCGAGTTCATGGAAAAGCACAGCGTCAGCCGCCTCATCGGCGCTCCGCCGGGCTACGTGGGCTATGAAGAGGGCGGGGCCCTGACCGAAGCCGTGCGCCGCAAGCCCTACTGCGTGCTGCTGCTCGACGAGGTGGAAAAGGCGCACCCGGACGTGTTCAACGTGCTGCTGCAGGTGTTGGACGACGGCCGCCTGACCGATGGCCAGGGCCGCACGGTGGACTTCAAGAACGCGGTCATCGTCATGACCAGCAACCTTGGCTCGCACATGATCATGCAGATGGCGGGTTCGGACAGCGACACCATCCGCGAGGCGGTGATGGTCGAGGTGAAGCAGCACTTCCGCCCCGAGTTCCTGAACCGCATCGACGAGACGGTGGTGTTCCACGCACTGGATCGCGACAACATCGCGGCCATCGCCAAGATCCAG
>DASQFA010000666.1:0-5560 GCA_035633375.1 Rubrivivax sp. | reverse complement strand
GCCGCCGCTACCGTGCTGCTGGCGGCCTGTGCCACGTCGCCTTCGAGCGGCCCGATGAGCTTCTTCGTGACCAGCACCAATCCGGGCAATGGCGGCAACCTCGGCGGCTTGGCGGGCGCCGACGCACATTGCCAGAAGCTTGCGGCGGCGGTAGGCGCGGGCAACCGCACCTGGCGCGCCTATCTCAGCACCAGCTACATACCGCCCAGCACGGCTGCCATTCACGCCCGCGATCGCATCGGCAAAGGGCCGTGGTTCAACGCCAAGGGCGTGCTGGTCGCCAGCGACGGGGCCCAACTGCACAGCGCCAGCAACAACCTGAACAAACAGACTGCGCTGACTGAGAAGGGCACCGTGGTGAACGGTCGCGGCGACACGCCGAACCAGCACGACATCCTTACCGGATCCCGGCCTGATGGAACGGCCTACCCGGGGTTCCCGACCCAGCCGAATCTGACCTGCGGCGAATGGACCCGCGAGGCCAACGCGTTTGCCGTGGTCGGGCACCATGACCGGCTTCAAAATTGGGCAGGCGCCGCGGACCCCTGGGCGGACTCGTGGAACTCCTCGCACCTGACCGTGAGCTGCAGCAAGGACGACTTGCCGAAGTCCGGTGGCGCCGGATTCTTCTATTGCTTCGCTGCCGACTGAGTCACTTGGCCCAGCCGTCCTTCAGCGCGGTGATGCGGTTGAACACCGGCTTGCCGGCGGCGTGATCCAGCCGGTCGGCGACGAAGTAGCCATGGCGTTCGAACTGGAACTTGTCGTCCGGCTGGGCGGTAGCCAGTGAGGGCTCGAGCCAGCCACTGACGATCGTCTTGCTGTTCGGGTTGAGGCAGTCCTTGAAGTCGCGCCCCGCGGCATCGGGTTGTGCCTCGGTGAACAACCGGTCGTACAGCCGCAGTTCGGCGGGCAGCGCGTCATGCGCTGCCACCCAGGTGAGCACGCCCTTGGTCTTGACGGCATCGGCACCCGGCGTGCCGCTGCGCGTGTCGGGGATCAACTTGGCCTGCACCTCGGCGACCGTGCCGTCGAAGTTCTTCTTCAGGCCGGTGCACTGGATGATGTAGCCGTACTTCAGCCGCACCACGCTGCCCTCGACGCGGGCCCCCTTGCCGTCGAAGCGCGGCGGGCTCAGCCGGTGATAGCCCTTCAGCGGCTCTTCCATGAAGTCCTCGCGCTCGATCCACAGCTCGGGGCCGAGCGTGAAGTGACGCATGCCACGCTCGGGCTGACCCGGATGCAGCGGCGCGCTGCAGGGCAGCGTCTGGCCCTTGCCGATGACCGCGTCCCAGTTGTTCAACACCAGTTTCAGCGGGTCCAGCACCGCCATCGCGCGCGGCGCCTGGGTGTCCAGGTCCTCGCGCAGGGCGATGTCGAGCGAGCTGTAGTCGATCCAGCCGCCGGCTTTGCTGACGCCGCTGCGTTCGGCCAGCAGGCGCAGGCTGGCCGGTGTGTAGCCGCGCCGGCGCATGCCCACCAGTGTGGGCAGGCGCGGGTCGTCCCAGCCGTCGACGATGTGCTCTTCGACCATCTGCCGCAGCTTGCGCTTGCTGGTGACGATATAGGTGAGATTGAGCCGCGCAAACTCGTACTGCTTCGGCAGCGGCTGCGCCAGCAGGCCGCACTCGGCCAGCCGCTCCAGCACCCAGTCGTAGAACGGGCGCTGGTCCTCGAATTCGAGCGTGCAGATGCTGTGCGTGATGTGTTCCAGCGCGTCCTCGAGCGGGTGCGCATAGGTGTACATCGGATAGATGCACCAGGCGTCGCCGGTGTTGTGGTGCGTGGCGCGCTTGATGCGGTAAAGCGTCGGGTCGCGCAGGTTGATGTTCGGGCTGGCCATGTCGATCTTGGCGCGCAGCACCATCGCGCCGTCGGCGTGCGCCCCGGCGCGCATCTCGCGCAAGCGCGCCAGGTTCTCGGACCGGCCGCGCGTGCGGAACGGGCTGTCGCTGCCCGGTGTGCCGAAGTCGCCGCGCTTCGCGCGCATCTCTTCGGCGCTTTGTTCGTCGACATAGGCATGGCCGGCTTCGACCAGCGCCTCGGCGGCGCGGTACATGAAGTCGAAGTAGTCGCTGGCGTAGTACAGGTGCTCGGTGGCCGTGCCGCTTTGCGACGAGCGCCAGTCGTAGCCCAGCCAGTGCACCATCTCGACGATGGCGTCGACGTACTCCTGCTCCTCCTTCTCGGGGTTGGTGTCGTCGAAGCGCAGGTGGCACACACCGCCGTATTCCTGCGCCAGGCTGAAGTTCAGCCAGATGCTCTTGGCGTGGCCGACATGCAGGTAGCCGTTGGGCTCGGGCGGGAAACGCGTGCGGATACGCGCCGGGTCGACGGCGCCAGCCTGGTGGTGCGCCGCGTCGCCTGGCGTGCCGGCAAAGTGGCGCTGGGCGTAGGTGCCGGCCTCGAGGTCGCGTTCGATGATGCCGCGCAAAAAATTGCTCGGCTTGACGGGTTCTTCTTTGGGGGCGGAGGACATACGTCGATTCTATCGACGCGCACTCAACGGTCGTTGCGCTGCTTCAGGCGCGCAAACTCATCGTCGAGCATGCGCTCGCGCAGGCCCTCGCCGCGCAGGCTGGTGAAGGTGACGATGCCGTGGATGGCCAGCCCCAGCCCCCAGCCGGCCAGCGGCCACAGGTGCCAGCGCTGCCCGCCACTCATCAGGTTGATGGCGGCCAGCCCCAGGTTCACCAGCACATACACCGCGAGGTGAATGTAGAAACCCATCTTCTGGTTCACGCGCCGTTTGGCACGCTGTCTGAGTTGATCGTCGGTCTCGGTTGGCATCGGATGCTCCAGTGGATTCATGTGTCGCCGGCCTGCGCAAGTGTATTTGGCTGCTTGCGGCGCAAAGCCGACACTCACGCATGAGTGGATCAACGGCGGCTTGCGACCCAAAGGAGTCCGTGGCATTTTTTTCCGCGAGCGACCGGTCTACCCTGGAACTTGACCTTCGCCGACGCCGCCGAGAAAGTCAGGGTCGGCGAGAGCGGTCGTTCGCAGGTGGCAATCACCGACCTGGGCAAGGTGCCGACTGAGCGACTGGATCCGAAGACCACGTACTCACGCTGCCGACCCACAGCCGACGTAGGCCCAGCGAACTGGCTGGCCGGAAACCTGACGGTCGCGCTGGCGCGCAGACGAGGCTGCCTGAGGTACAGCGCAATGCTTGAAGCTGTTGTGCGTATGCACTACACTTGAAGCATGAAGACCGCCGTCATTCCCCAAGTCCGTGTCGAGCCAGAGTTGCGCGCTGATCTTGACGCGGCGCTCCTGCCCGGCGAGACGCTCACCGAGTTTGTCGCGACGTCGGTGCGTCGCGCCGTCGAGTTCCGCCGCGTGCAAACGGACTTCGCCTCGCGTTGCGACGCCTCGTTGGCAGCGTACGAGCGCACCGGAATTTCCATCCCGTCGGACGTTGTCTTGTCGAAGCTTGAGGCGAAGGTTGCAGCGCGGGTGAAACAGCTGCGCAAATGACGTTCAGGGTCGAGTTCACCCCTGAGGCGGACGCAGATCTGAATCGTCTGTTCGACTTCCTGCTGGAGCGTGCCCAGACCGTCGAAGACGCCATGCGCGCCTACGACGCCGTCGAAGTCATTCGCGCCGTTGCCAACAGTTATCTTTCGACCACGCCCTTCAGCTACCGCAAGGTCGGTCATCGTCCAACGCTGCGCGAGCTCATCGTTCCATTCGGCTCGACTGGGTACGTCCTTCGCTTCGACATACGCACTCCGGAGTTGGTCCTCGTCATTGGTGTGCGCCACCAGCGCGAAGAGGACTTCCACTGAAGGCCGGCAGCGACACTGCGTCCGGCTGAGCCGGCAGCCCGCTCGAGAACCGCCGCCCGTTGTTGGTCGCTCCTGGCCGCCAGTGTGAGTTCGAGGCGGCGCCAGGAAGTTGACTGTCGAGGCGTGAGCGTGGTCGGCCAAGGTCAGCTATCTGGCTCGGCTGTGAACTGGCAGTCCCGGCCAGGAGCAGCCGTAGAGCCAGGGCGCCAAGAGCGGTCACTCAATAGCCTTACGCCCTGCCGCCAACCGAAGCCAGCAGGGTTCGTTACCGCCTCTTGCCGGCGACGGACGCTCCGCCTATCGCCCGCGTGGGCTTCGACTCCGCGTGCGCTCGTCCGTGCTTGGCCGGTTCACGGTGCGCATTGCCGGGTCGATACCAGCGCTCGCGAAGTCGCTCCTCCTCACGCAGTACTTCGCGATGGGCCCGCTCCAGTTCCTCGACAAACGCGGTCATGGCGGGCGACATGGTTCGTTTTCGCAGGCGAACGATGGCCCATTCGCTATGCATCCAGGGCTCATGCAGCAGCGGTACGACCCGGCGCTGTTCCAGTTCGGCGCGCACCATTCCCAGCGGTGCAAGAGCGAACGCGTCCGAACTGGCCACGATGTCGGTTGCCAGGCGAAGCGTCGGGCACTCAATGGCCGGAAACGGCACCGGCGGCACCCCGGAACGGGGCGCCGCGAGGCTTCGCGAGGCGAGGATGGGCTTGAGAACGCGGGGCGGCAGCATCACGACCTGTGCGAACGGATACTCGAGCGCATTCGCGAGGTTGATCGGCACTCTGGTCGTCAACGGGTGGCCTGCTCGCACCACGACATACCCCGGAATCGGCGCGAGCTTGGCAACGACCTCGAGATCGTCGTCGTTCTCCAGGACGCTCGCTTCGGCGACCCCAAGGTCGAGGGCGCGTGTGCGCACGAACCGCGCCAGCACAGACGGCGAGTCCATCAGGATTCGCAGTCGCACCCCCGGATGTGCAGCGGCGAAGGCCGGCACGCAAATCGGTGCGAGTCTTTCCATCACGTAGGGGCCCGCACCGGCCGAGAGTTCCCCGGTCGCAAGCCCTTTGGCCAGGCCGACCTCGCGCTCGAGGTCGGCCGCACCCGAGACCAGCTCCTCCGCGTGCCGCATGAACACGCGACCGAAGTCCGTCAGCTCGAGGCCAGATCTGCTGCGAACGAACAGCTGCAACCCGACTTGCTCCTCCAGTTCCTTGATGCCCTGACTCAGGGCCGGCTGCGAAAGGTTCAGTGCCGCGGCGGCGCGGCTGAAGCTGCCGTGCACCTTCAGGGCCTGAGCCTGGCGTAAGAGGTGAAGCTTGATCTTCATCGAGGAACCTCGTCCTGACCGCGCACCGCCAAACTATAACTAGATCGAATGCTCGCGATCCAAAAGTTGAATTTGCCTTATATGCGGTCGATTCTGACAATGGATTCGATTGGGCCGCGAACAGAGCAGCCCTGGGCTCACCAGATCACCCACAAGACCACGCAACCATGAAGTCCGTCCTTGCGCAGAACACGCTCGCCGCCGCGCTCGCTTGCGGGCTGACGTTCACTTCCGCATTGGCGCAGCAACTGCCGACCACTGGCACGGTCAACTCGCGCCTCGGGAAGCTCGAGCTCGATAACGGCTACCCGACCGAAGCTACGGTCAGAAAGCTCTACGACGATATCGATTTCCAACGCGCCTGCCAGGCGTACCTCTGGGGACTGCCGCTCATCGCGATGGTGCAGTGGCAGGCGGAACAGCACGACAAGTTCGGTGC
>DASQFA010000665.1:0-1564 GCA_035633375.1 Rubrivivax sp. | reverse complement strand
GATCAACCACCACGTCTGGCAGACCGAGGCCGGCAAGAAGATGGTGCAGACCCTGCCGCGCAAGCGCGTGGGCACACCGGCCGACCTGGACGCGGTGCTGATGATGCTGTGCGCCAACCAGAGCCACTTCATCAACGGTGCCGTCATCTCCGCGGACGACGGCTACGGAGTCTGAGCCGTGCGCGCGCTGACCCCGCTGGAAGCGCGCGTGCTCGGCGTGCTGGTGGAAAAGCAGCACACCGTGCCCGACACCTACCCGCTGTCGCTGAATGCGCTGGTGGCCGGCTGCAACCAGAAGACGACGCGCGATCCGGTGATCAACGCCACCGATGCCGAGGTGCTGACCGCCGTCGATGGTCTGAAGGGCCTGAGCCTGGTGTTCGAAGGCAGCGGCAGCCGTGTGGTGCGCTTCGAGCACAACATGGGCCGCGTGCTCGGCCTGCCCGGCGCCTCGGTGGCGCTGCTCACGCTGCTGCTGCTGCGCGGGCCGCAGACCGCGGCCGAGCTGCGGCTGCACTGCGAGCGGCTGCACCGTTTTGCCGACATCTCCTCGGTCGAAGGCTTCCTCGACGAGCTCGCCACGAAGGAACCCGCACGCGTGGTCAAGTTGCCGCGCGCGCCGGGCTCGCGCGAGTCGCGCTGGGCGCATCTGCTGTGTGGCGAAGTGGCTTTCGAGGCCGGCGCAGCCGGGCCGGCGGACGCGGGCGGCGGTGTCTCGGCCGGCGAGATTGCGGCGCTGAAGGCCGAGCAGGTGCGCCTGGCCGAGGAGCTGGCGCAGCTGCGCGTCATCGTGCAGCGCATCGCTGCCGAACTCGGCATCGACGCCTCCTGACCGGTCCCCAGGAGCCAGGCGCATGCGCTTTGACATCCCCGAGCAGAAGAAGCTGGTGCACGAGATGCTGATGCCCATCCGCTGGGGCGACATGGACGCCATGGGCCATGTCAACAACACGCTGTACTTCCGCTACATGGAGATCATCCGCATCGACTGGCTGCACGGCGTGGGTGGCCCGCCGGACATGAACGGCGAGGGCTTCGTCATCGTCAACGCCTTCTGCAACTTCATCCGCCAGCTCAGCTATCCGGGCGAGCTGCTGGCCAGGCAGTACGTCGCCAACCCAGGGCGCAGCAGCTTCGACAGCTTCGTCACGCTGGAGCGCAGCGACGAGCCCGGCGTGCTCTATGCCACCGGCGGGGCCACCACCGTGTGGCTGAACATCCCGCAGGGCAAGACCGTGCCGATGCCCGACTGGCTGCGCAAGATCGTCGAATGACAGCCAGTCCCGGTTTCGAGCAGCGCCGCGCCTGGGTGCGCGAGGCCATCCGCCGCATCGAGGCCGACTACCAGCGCAGCAGCGACACGCACCTGATCCCGTTGCCGCTGCCCGGCTTTGCCGGCGTCGAGCTGTATCTGAAGGACGAGTCCAGCCACCCCACCGGCAGCCTGAAGCACCGGCTGGCGCGCAGCCTGTTCCTGCACGCGCTGTGCAACGGCTGGCTGCGCGAGGGCTCCACCGTGGTGGAAGCCTCGAGCGGCTCCACCGCCATCAGCGAGGCCTATTTC
>DASQFA010000664.1:0-15433 GCA_035633375.1 Rubrivivax sp. | reverse complement strand
TATGTGCAAAGGGGCTGGAACCTCACCGGCGACGCCTACCTGCTGGATGCCGACGGCTATTTCCACTACCAGTCGCGCACCGACGACATGATCGTCTCGGCCGGCTACAACATCGCCGGCCCCGAGGTCGAGGACGTGCTGCTGCGCCACCCCGACGTGGCCGAATGCGCGGTGGTCGGTGCGCCCAACGACGAGCGCGGCCAGATCGTCAAGGCCTTCGTCGTGCTCAAGCCGACCGCGCAGCCCACTGCCGCCACCGTGGCCGCGCTGCAGGACTACGTCAAGCAGGCCATCGCGCCCTACAAGCACCCGCGCGCGATCGAGTTCCGCACGCAGTTGCCGCGCACCGAGACCGGCAAGCTGCAGCGCTTCAAGCTGCGAGAGATATGACCCACCCCCGAAGCGGCTTCGCCGCTCCCCCTCCAGCGGGTGCCGCCAGTGGCCCGGCAGAGCCGGTTCCACTGCGGCCGATCGTGGGCTCGCCGATGCCCTTCGAGCGGCCGCTGCAAATCCGCTTCGCGCATTGCGACCCGGCCGGCATCGTCTTCTTTCCGCAGTACCTGGTGATGATCAACAACCTGGTCGAGGACTGGGTCAGCGACGCGCTGGGCGTGCCCTATGCCGCGTTGCTGGGCCGGCGCCGAACCGGCATGCCCACGGTCAGCCTGCAGTGCGAGTTCAGCGCCATCAGCCGCATGGGCGACGACGTCATGCTCGGCCTGAGGGTCGAGCGCGTCGGGACGAAGTCAATCACGCTGCAGATCGGCTGCCGCTGCGGCGACGAGCAGCGCATGACGATCCGCCAGGTGCTGGTCTTCACAGATCTGGACACGCACCGCGCCATCGACATCCCCCCTGACCTGCGCAGCGCGATCGAGCGTTTCGCTTCCAAGGCCTGAGCAATGACACAAGTGCTGCAACCGCCCGGCTGGGCGCGCCCCAAGGGTTATGCCAACGGCGTGGCCGCGCGCGGCCGCCAGGTCTTCGTGGCCGGCATGATCGGCTGGGATGCACAAGGCGAGTTCCATGCCGACACGATGGCCGGCCAGGTGCGCCAGGCACTCGAGAACGTGGTGACGGTGCTGGCCGAAGCGGGTGCGAAGCCCGAGCACATCGTGCGCATGACCTGGTACGTCACCGACAAGCGCGAGTACCTGCGCGAGGCGCGCGAGATCGGCGCGATCTACCGCGACGTCATCGGCAGCTTCAGCGTGGCGATGACGGCGGTGCAGGTGAGTGCGCTGATGGAGGACCGGGCGAAGGTGGAGATCGAGGTCACCGCGGTCCTGCCGGACTGATCCGCTCAACCCACTGCGTCGGGCCGCTTGGCCGGCGCCGCGTACCACTGATCGGGGGGAACCAGCTTCGGCTGCTGGGGGTCGCCTCGGTAGTTGGGCGACATGATCTGCACGCCGTACTCGTTGAACAGGTCCTGGATGTGGGCGTGCAGGGCACTCATTACCTCGGCCCGCGGCCGCGCCTCGGTGGGGATGGCCTGGCACACCAACCGGTACTGCGGGTAGTAGTCCGACAGCGCAGTCTGGAAGACATGTGGCGGCGGGTCGGCCAGCACGCCGGGCGTGCGCAGCGCGGCCTGCACCAGCAGCGCGTTCACCTGCCGCCAAGGCGTGTCGTAGCCGATGGTCACGGTGGTATCGACGATGAAACCCTGGCCCTTGACGGCGCGCGAGTAGTTGCGCGTCACCGCGCCGAGCACCTGCGAGTTGGAGATCGTCAACTCCTCGCCCATGCCGGTGCGGATGCGCGTGGTGAAGGTGCCGAGGGCAATGACCGTGCCTTCATGGTCGGCCACGCGCACGAACTCGCCCGCGCGGTACGCACGGGTGTAGGTCAGGATCAGGCCGCTGGCCATCTGCCCGACCAGGTTGGACGCACCCAGAGAGATCATCAGCCCCAGCAGCACCGACACGCCCTTGAAGGCCTCGGTCTGCGAGCCGGGCAGGTAGGGGTAGGCCATGGCCAGCGCAAACAGCCACACCGCCGTGCTGCAGATGCGCGAGGTGGTCAGCGCCACGTCGGCGTCGAGCCAGCTCAGCGCGATGCGGCCCGACTGCACGCTGGCAAAGAACGACTTCAACGCCTTGGACGAGAAATACGCCAGCACGAAGATCAGGCTGGCCGCAAACAGGTCGGGCACGGCGCCCACGATAGCCAGCGCAAAGCGCGCCAGCACGCCGAACAGGAAGGCGTGCAACTGCTCGCCCCACACGCGGGTGTAGGGAAACTGGGCGAAGGCGATGCTCAGCCATTCGTAAAGCAGCAGCAAGGCAACGAACCAGAAGATCAGGCGCAGCAGCATCCTTTCCAGCTGGATCAGTCGGTCCTTGTTCTGCGCATCCAGGCCCACTGCCTTCAGGCGGTCGGCTTGCGGAATGGTCTTGCTCAGGGCCCAGCGCTCGACGCGCCGGTGCACCCGGTTCAGCAGCAGCAGCAACGCGGCCAGCACGGCGGTGGCCAGGGCCACGATGCCGGCGGCGCGCAGCATGGCCTGTACGTCCTGGCTCTCGGCCGACTCGGCGATCACACGCTGCAGCACCACGGCGGCGTCCAGCGCATCGGACCGCGCCGCCTCAGCGGTCTGCTCGGTGGTGTCGCCAGGCGTGACGATGAACATCGATTTCTCGTCGACCTGCACCAGCGTGCCTTCGGGCAGGTCCTTGGTCGACACGAGCTTCGGGCCGACGCCCGCCAGCACCTTGGCAATGCGCACCTCGGCGGCATCGGCGCGCTGCTGCGGTGTCAGGCTGAGCAGGTTGCTCTCGAGCGTGGCGATCACGCGGTTCATGACCTCGATGCGCCCGGCTGCCGTGCCGACCACGGCGGTGGTCGGGGCAGCAGGCGCGGCCGACGCGGCCGGCGCGTCGGCGGCCTGCGCCAGCCCGCCGAGCGCGAGCCAGGCCGCCAGCAGAAGCCCTGTGGCAGGCCAGCGGCCGCGCAGCAAGCTCGACACCGAATGCATGGTCAACCCCTTAAGTGGCTTGGTGCCCGACTGAGTCTAACCAAGGGCACGGGCACTTCGTGGATCGGCCAAGGTGCGGCCCTCGCTGGCACTGGCCGCGGGTTCGGCCGGCATCTGCCAGGCATGGCCGCCTGGCGGGCGCGGCGAGCGCACGGTGCACCCGGCGCCTGGTGGTGTGGGGTGGCCGGCAACAGAGTCCGTAAACAAACATTCTTAGAAACTTAATCCGCTGATGGAGTATCCTGTGGTCCATGGTTGCTGTCGTCAACGTCTCCGCGCCGGCCATCGATCTGGCCTCGGCCGAATCGGCCGCCGCCGCGCTGCGCACCTTCTGGCGCCTGGCCGCGGCCTGGAAGCTCAAGCCCGACGAGCAGATGACTTTGCTCGGCGTGGGCCGCAGCGCGCTGTACCAGTGGAAGCAGGGCAGGGTCGGCCCGCTCGACCGGCATGTGCTGGAGCGGCTGTCCTACCTGTTCGGCATCTACGCCGCGCTGCAACTGCTGCTGCCCAGCGGCGAGCGCGCCGACGCCTGGGTGCGCCGGCCGAATGACGCGCCGCTGTTCGGTGGGCAATCGGCATTGCAGCGCATGCTCGGCGGGCAGGTGGCCGACCTGTATGTCGTGCGCCAGTACCTCGACGCGCAGCGCGGCGGCAAGGCGTGATCGACGTGGCGGGCATTCCCGTCAAGGCCGTGGCCTGGAAGCCCTGCCACCGGCTCATTGCCTCGCGCTACCCGACGGTGGCGCTTTTCGACGCCATCGCCGACCCGGCCGACCTGGAGGTGGTGTTCGCGGTCGAAGCGCTGACGAATGCGCGCCTGCGCAACGAGCTGGGGCAGTTGCAACTGGTGCCGCCCGGCGAGCGCATCAGCGGCGCCGGCAGCACGCCGATCATGGCCGCCTTCACCCATCTCAACCCCGAGGGCTCGCGCTTCTCGGGCGGCAGCTACGGCGTGTACTACGCCGCGCAGGACCTGGGCACCGCCATCGCCGAAGTCAGCCACCACCGCGCACTCTTCCTGGCGCGCACGCGCGAGCCGGCGATCGACATCGACCTGCGCCTGATCACCGCGCCGCTGGAAGCCAGGCTGCACGACCTGCGCGGCCTTCGCCGCAGTGCGCCGCAGCTCTACGACCCGGTGCACTATGGCGCCGCGCAGGCCATGGGCCAGCAATTGCGCACCGCCGGCAGCTGGGGCGTGGTCTACCACAGCGTGCGCCAACGTGGCGGCCTGTGCGCGGGCGTGTTCCGGCCGAAGGCGCTGAAACCGGTACGCGAGGCCGCGCACATTGCCTTGCACTGGGATGGGCAGCGCATCACGCACTGGTACGAGAAGCGCGCGCCGCAGCCGCTGGGCTGACACGCCGCAACGCACGGCACGGTGCCTAAAAGACCCGCCCCGGACAACTCTGCCTGCGGGGCGGAAGCCCACCGACTTCGGACGTCGCAAAACGCTTGCTGCGCAAGTGCAGCCCGCGCTCAGCGTCCCGTCCAGTTCGCAGCGCGCTTCTCGACGAAGGAGGCACGCCCTTCCTTGGCGTCCTCGGTCAGAGCCAGCGTCATGATCTGGGTTTCCAGGAAGCTGATCGACTGCTCGAACGTCATGTCGAAGGCGGCGCGCATCATTGCCTTGCCGCGGCGCAGTGCAGTGGGTGATTTGCCCACCACGCGCTGCACCAGCCAGTCGGTCTTGGCGTCCAGCTCAGCCGAAGGCGCGACATGGTTGACCAGGCCGATCTCAGCCGCGCGGCGTGCGTCGATCGGTTCGCCGGTGATGCACAGTTCGGCAATGTGGCGCGGCGCGGCCATGTGCTGCAGCACCGCCAGCACCTGCGCCGGAAAGAGGCCGATCTTCACCTCGGGCAGGCCGAAACTGGCATGCTCGGCCGCCACCGCCATGTCGCACATCGCAAACAGGCCCATGCCCCCGGCCAGGCAATGGCCGTTGACACGCGCGATCATCGGCATCGTCGTCGTCCAGGCAAAGCGCAGCAGGTCGGCGAACTCGGCATGCGGCAACGACGGGTCGAACTGGAACGAGCCCGAGCCCTTGCTCAGGTCGGCGCCGGCACAGAAGGCCTTGTCGCCGGCGCCGGTGAGCACCACCACGCGCACCTCGGGGTCGGCCTGCGCCTGCATCAGGCCGGCGCGGATGCCCTGCAGCACCGGCCCGTTCATCGCGTTGCGCTGCGCCGGCCGGTCGATGGTGAGCCACAGCGCGTGGCCGCGTTTGTCGATCTTCAGCTCATCACTCATCACGCCTCCTCACCGGCCCGTGAACTGCGCCGGCCGCTTTTCGAGGAAGGCGGCCACACCCTCCTTGTAGTCGGTGGTCTGCATGGCCTGGGCCTGCAGCAGCGCTTCCACCTCGAGCTGCTCGCCGAAGCCGTTGCCCGAGCTGACGGCCAGGCCCTGCTTGATCAGGTCATAGGCGCGCGTCGGCATCGTCGCCATGCGCTGCGCCGTGGCCTGGGCCTCGGGCATCAGCTGCGCATCGGCAAACACCTGCCACACCAGGCCGTAGCGCAGCGCATCGGCGGCCGATATCTTGTCGGCCAGCATGACCAGCGCACGCGCGCGCACATCGCCCACCAGGCGCGGCAGGAACCAGGTGCTGCCGCAATCCGGCACCAGGCCGATGCGCGTGAAGGCCTGCAGGAAACTCGCCGATTCGCCCGCCAGCACGATGTCGCAGGCCAGTGCGAGGCTCATGCCCGCGCCCGCGGCCACGCCGTTGATGGCGCCGACGATGGGCTTCGGAAACTGGCGCATCGCCAGCACGATCGGGTGGTAGCGCTCGCGCAAGGACTGCGCCACGTCGTGCGGGCCTTCGCGCATGGCGCCGGCCGCGAGGTCGGCGCCGGCGCAAAAGCCGCGGCCGTTGCCGGTCAGCACCACGGCGCGCACGGCAGCATCGGCCTTGGCACGCGCCAGGCCCTGGCGCAGGGCCGCGAGCAGGTCGTCATTGAGTGCGTTGAGCACCTCGGGGCGGTTCAGCGTGAGCGTGGCCACGCCGGCTTCGGTGGCATACCACACAGCGGATTCGGACATGGTGTGACCTTTCCTCGAGTTTCAAACGTCGGCTTCGATGCGCAGCAGCAACTGGCCCGGCGCGACTTGAGTGCCCGCCTGGGCACCCACCTCCACCACCGTGCCGTCGATCGGCGCTTCGATGCGGTGCTCCATTTTCATGGCCTCGATGGCGAGCAAGAATTCGCCCTTGCGCACGCACTGGCCCAGCGCCACGTCCAGCTTCACCAGCTGGCCATGCATGCGGCTGGACACCAGGCCGTGGCTGAACGGGTCGTCACGCTGCGGCGGCAAGTCCGTCAGGTCGGTGAACATCGCGCAGATCCCGTAGGCATCGAGCCAGCCCTGCGCCGAAGCCATGACCTCGACCTGCTCACCGTCGATGGCCAGGCGCGCACGCGCGCCTTCGTCATGCAGCACCTCGACGTCGAAGCCCAGCGCGCCCGCGCCCGAGCCCACGCTCACCCGCGTGGCCGCGCCGTGGCGATAGGCCAGCCGCACATCGAAGCTCTCGGTGCCGGCGTCGATGCGCCT
Organism: Rubrivivax sp.; assembly: GCA_035633375.1. Classification (GTDB taxonomy): domain Bacteria; phylum Pseudomonadota; class Gammaproteobacteria; order Burkholderiales; family Burkholderiaceae_C; genus Rubrivivax. The sequence goes on along the minus strand of DASQFA010000664.1, from coordinate 8,889 downwards.
GGGTGAGTCGCGCATGCCGCCGGAGCTGAACATTGCCAGCGGCCCGTGCACGCGGCTTGCGCGGTGCAACTGCAGCGCTGCGGCGGTGGCCACCCAGCGCGCATCGGGCGTGCGTGCAGACCAACCCGGGCTGGCCACGCCGAGCCAGCGTGTGGACAGTTCGGGCTTGGCGAAGGCCGGCGCCGACAGCGCATCGAGCAGGAAGTCGCGATTCGTGCGCAGGCCGAGCACGCTGCTGCCGGCCAGTGCTTGCATCAGCCGCCGGCGTGCCTGTTCGCGGTCGGCACCCAAGGCGATGATCTTGGCGATCATCGAGTCGTAATGCGGCGGGATGTGCGGCTGCGCCACCAGGCCATGGTCGATGCGGATGCCCGCGCCATGCGGCACAAACCAATGCGTGACCGGGCCCGACTGCGGCGCGAAATCGGCAAAGGCATCTTCGGCACACAGCCGCGCTTCGATGGCATGGCCGCTGAAGCGGATGTCGTGCTGCGCCAGCGGCAGCGGCTCGCCACGCGCGATGCGCAGTTGCCATTCCACCAGGTCCAGCCCGGTGATGGCCTCGGTGACCGGGTGCTCCACCTGCAGCCGCGTGTTCATCTCCAGGAAGAAGAAGCTGCCGTCGGGTTTGAGCAGGAACTCCACCGTGCCCGCGCCGACATAGCCCACCTCCTGCACCAGCCGCACCGCCGCGCTGCCCATGCGCGCGCGCAGTTCGGCCGACACGCCAGGGGCCGGCGCTTCTTCCAGGATCTTCTGGTTGCGGCGCTGCGTAGAGCAGTCGCGCTCGCCCAGATGGATGGCGCCGCCCTGGGTGTCGCCGAAGACCTGCAGCTCGACGTGGCGTGCCTGCTCAACCAGGCGCTCCAACAGCAGTTCGCCGTTGCCGAAGGACGAAAGCGCCTCGGCACGCGCCGATTCCAGCAGCTGGGCGACCGCCGCCAAGTCACCCACATCGTCGCAACGCCGCATTCCACGCCCACCGCCGCCCGCCGTGGCCTTGATCATCAGCGGCGCGCCGATGCGCCGGGCTTCGCGCAGCAAGCTGGCGTTGTCCTGCGCCGCGCCCGCATACCCCGGCAGGCAGGGCACGCCGATGCGCTCGGCGAGCTGCTTGGCGGCGGCCTTGTTGCCCATTACATCGATGGCCTCGGGCGAAGGGCCGACGAAGACGATGCCGGCGTCGCGGCAGGCACGCGCAAAGTCGGCGTTCTCCGACAGGAAGCCGTAGCCCGGATGCACGGCACCCGCGCCCGATGTGCGACAGGCCTGGATCACAGCGTTGATGTTGAGGTAGCTGTCGCGCGCCTGTGCGGCGCCGATGCGCAGCGCGCGGTCGGCCAGGCTCACATGCAAGGCATCGCGGTCGGCATCCGAATACACCGCCACCGTGCGCAGGCCCATCGAGCGCGCGGTGCGAATGACGCGGCAGGCGATCTCGCCCCGGTTCGCGATGAGCAAGGTGTCATGCATCAGCCGCATCCATCCCGGGCGTACCGTCGGGCCATCGAGCGAACACCGCGGAACCGGCTCTGCCGGGCCGCTGGTGTTGCCCCCTGGGGGGAGCGGCGAAAGCCGCTTCGGGGGGTCTCATCTGGGCGCAATGCCCATGGTCTTGGCGATGATGCCCAGCATCACCTCGTCGGCACCGCCGCCGATCGAGCCCAGGCGCGAATCGCGCCAGGCGCGGTTCACGCGGGTTTCCTCGATGTAGCCCATGCCACCCCAGAACTGCACGCACCAGTCGGTGACTTCACGCGCCAGGCGCGCGCATTTCAGCTTGCACATCGACGCGAGCTGCGTCACGTCGTTGCCGGCCACGTACAGCGCCACCGATTTGTGGAACAGCGCGCCCAGCGCCTCGACCTCGGTCTGCAGCTCGGCCAGCTTGAAGTAGATGAACTGGTTGTCGAGCAGCGGCTTGCCGAAGGCCTGGCGCTCGCGCAGGTAGGCAATCGTCTCCTGGATGATCTCGCTGTTCTTGCGCCAGCCGGCCGCGGCCCACAGGCGCTCTTCCTGGAACTGCTGCATCTGGTAGGTGAAGCCCATGCCCTCCTCGCCGATGCGCCAGCGCTGCGGCACGCGCACGTTGTCGAAGTGCAGCTGCGCCGTGTCCGACGAGTTCATTCCCGCTTTCTTGAGCTTGCGTGCGACTTCCACGCCCTGGGTCTTCATCGGCACGCAGATCAGCGTCTTGTTGCGATGCGCCGAGCCGCCCTCGCTGGTGTTGGCGAGCACACAGCACCAGTCGGCCTGGGTGCCGTTGGTGGTCCACATCTTGCCGCCGTTGATGACGTAGTCGCCACCGTCCTTGCGCGCATGGGTCTTGATCGAGGCTACGTCGGAGCCGGCGCCGACTTCCGACACGCCCAGGCAGGCGACATAGTCGCCGCTGATCGACGGCGCGAGGAACTCTTTCTTGACCTCGTCCGAGCCGAAGCGCGCCAGCGCGGGCGTGGCCATGTCGGTCTGCACGCCGATGGCCATCGGCACGCCGCCGCACTGGATGGCGCACAGGCCTTCGGCAAAGGCCGCGGCGTAAGAGTAGTCCAGCCCCTGGCCGCCGTATTCCACCGGCTTGTTCACACCCAGGAAGCCAAGCTTGCCCATCTTGCGGAACAGCTCCTTGGCCGGGAAGATCTCGGCCTTTTCCCACTCGGCGATGTGCGGGTTGATCTCGGCCTCGCAGAACTTCTTCAGCGAGTCTTGCAGCGCAATGTGGTCTTCGGTGTAGAGCAGGTGTTGCATGGTTGATCTCGTCAAGAAAGGTCGAATCAGCAGCCAGCACACACCGGTGCTTGCCACCGGCCGCCATCGGGCGGACGCCGCGGATCCGGCTTCGCCGGTCCGCTGGCGGCGCCCCCCTGAGGGGGCCGAGCAGCGACGAGGAACAGTCCCTGCGGACTGTTCCTCGCCTGTGAGGGCCAGCCGGCATGCCCGCCGGCTGGCGGGCCGTAGGCGCTGCGGGGGTGGGTCATGTCACGGCCGCGCGACACCGAATTGCATCGGACGTAGGGTGCGCGCCTCGGCCTGGCGGCAGATGTCGAACGCCAAGCCGAGCACGCGGCGTGTGTCGCGCGGGTCGATGACACCGTCGTCGAGCAAACGCCCGCTGGTGTAGAAGGCATCGGACTGGCTGTCGAAGTTGTGGATGATCTTCTGCTCCAGCGCCTGCAGCTCGGCTTCGTCCACCGCCACGCCCTTGCGCCTGGCGCCGCCCTCGGCGACGATGCGCATGGTGAGTGCCGCCTGCTCGCCGCCCATCACCGCGGTGCGCGCGTTCGGCCAGCAGAAGACGAAGCGCGGGCCGTAACCGCGGCCGCACATGCCGTAGTTGCCGGCACCGAACGACGCGCCGCACATCAGCGTGATGCTCGGCACGGTGGCGTTGCTCACCGCCTGGATCATCTTCGAGCCGTGTTTGATCATCCCGGCCTGCTCGCTGGCCTTGCCGACGATGTAGCCGGTGGTGTTCTGCAGGTAGAGCAGCGCGATGCCGGCCTGGCAGCAGCTGTGGATGAAGTGCGTGGCCTTGTTGGCGCCTGCCGGGTCGATCGGGCCGTTGTTGGTGATGATGCCTATGGGCTGGCCGTACAGCGCCGCATGGCCGCACAGCGTGGCGGGCCCATAGTCGGCACCGAACTCGGTGAACAGCGAGCGGTCGACAAAGCGCGCGATGACCTCGCGCATGTCGATGGGGTTGCGAAAGTCCAGCGGCATCACTCCGGCCAGCTCGTCGCACGGGTACAGCGGCTCCAGGCCCGGGTCGGCATCGATCTGGCTGGGCGGGCCGTTGGCGCCCCACTGCAGCCGCGCCAGCAGCTCGCGCGTGATGCGCAGCGCGTCGGCATCGTCCTCGGCCAGGTATTCACCCAGGCCGGAGATCGCGGTGTGCATCTCGGCGCCACCCAGCTCTTCGTCGTGCGCGATCTCGCCGGTGGCGGCCTTGAGCAGCGGCGGCCCGGCCAGGAAGGCCTTGGCACGGCCGCGCACCATGATCACGTAGTCCGACAGCCCCGGCAGGTAGGCGCCCCCTGCCGTGGACGAGCCGTGCACCACGCCGATCACGGGGATACCGGCGGCCGACAGCCGCGCCAGGTTGTAGAACAGGCGCCCGCCGTTGACGAAGCCTTCCACCTTGTATTGCAGCAGGTTGGCGCCGGCCGATTCGATCAACTGCACATAGGGCAGCTTGTTCTCCATGGCGATGGCCTGGGCGCGCAGCAGCTTGTCGCCGCCCATGCGCTGGATGGCACCGGCGTTGATGCCGGCATCGTTGGCCAGCACCACGCAGCGCGCGCCGCTGATGACGCCGATGCCGCAGATGACACCGCCGCCGGGCACGCTGCGCTCGGCGTCTTCGCTGTCCACCAGCCAGCCGGCCATCGACGACAGCTCGAGCCAGGGCGAGCCGGCATCGAGCAGCCGCGCCAGGCGCTCGCGCGGCAGCAACTGGCCGCGTTTGTCGAACAGGGGCCTGGACCGGGCCGACGCCGCCACGGCGCGCGCCTCGAGCCCGCGCAGGCGCTGCACCAATTGCAGCATGGCGGCGCGCTGCGCGGAATAGCTGTCGCCTGAACTCAGGATGCGCGATGAAAGTACGGGCACGGCATGATTATTGAATGCTATTTCAAAATGTTGCCTTCGATGGCAGCACGTGTCAAGCCACCGACCTGGCCTTTCGCCACCCTCTGCTGGTATCTACCGATAGATGGAAGTAGCCGCTTGACGCGATTCAGGCGCGCGCCAATAATGAACTCGACTCAATAAACAGCTTCGATGCCCATGACCGTGTTGCCACGGCGCCGCAAGTCGGTGCGCCGCGCCGAGATCCTGGCGGCGGCGCGCGAGGTGTTTCTGGCGCTGCCCTACGAGCAGGCCTCGATCAACCTGATCGCCGAACGCGCCGGCTGCGTGGTCGGCACCATCTACGGCTATTTCGAGCACAAGCGCGCCCTGTTCGACGCGGTGCTGACCGAGTTCTACGACGAGCTCATCGCCGACATCGAGCCGCGCTTTGCGGTCATCGAAAGCACCGCTGACCGGCTGCGCTTTCTGGTGGCGCGGCACCTGCAGATCACGCTCGACGACGCCTCGTGGCTGAAAGTGCTGTCGCGCGAGGCGCGGGGCGACGAAAGCTACTTCGGTTCCAAGTTGCACGGACTGAACCGTCGCTATGCCCAGTTTGTCACCCGCACCCTGGTCGACGGCATCGAGCGCGGCGAGCTCAAGCCCGACCTCGACGCGCAGCTGGCGCGCGACTTTCTCTTCGGTGGCCTCGAGCATTGGGTGCGCAACACCGTTGGTCGCGGCAAGCCGGCCGACCCGGTGCGCAGCGCGCGCGAGATCGTGCGCATGCTGCTGGGCGGCTGGTCTGCCGAGGCGCCGGCGGCGCGCGCAGCGCCGGCCTGGCAAGGCCTGGAAACTCGCATCGCCCGGCTCGAAGGCAGCTTGCTGCCGGCGGCGCGGCGCAACCGGCAGGCCGACAAAGGAGCATCGAAATGAGCCGCACCACGAACCACGGCAAGATCGTGCGCATCGGCAGCGCGTCGGGCTTCTGGGGCGACACCGCGTCGGCCGCGCCGGCGCTGGTGGCCGGCGGCGACATCGGCTACCTGGTGTTCGACTACCTGGCCGAAGTGACGATGTCGATCCTGGCCGCGCAGAAGGCCAAGGATGCGAACGCCGGCTATGCCACCGACTTCGTGCACATCACCATGAAGGCGCTTCTGCCGCAGCTCGAGGCCAAGGGTATCCGCGTGGTGGCCAATGCCGGCGGCGTCAACCCGCTGGCCTGCCGCGACGCGCTGGCCCAGGTGGCGGCCGAGCTGGGCGTGGCACTGAAGATCGGCGTGGTGCTGGGCGACGACCTGAGCGCGCGCATCGAGGAGTTGCGCGCGCGCGGCACGACCGAGATGTTCAGCGGCGCGCCCTTCCCGCAGCGCCTGGCCAGTGTCAACGCCTACCTGGGCGCACTGCCGATCGCGCGCGCGCTCGACGAGGGCTGCGACGTGGTCATCACCGGCCGCTGCGTTGATTCGGCGGTGAGCTTAAGCGTGCTGGTGCACGAGTTCGGCTGGCAAGCCGAGGACTACGACAAGCTGGCGCAGGGCACGCTGGCCGGCCACCTGGTGGAGTGCGGCGCGCAGTGCAATGGGGGGCTGTTCACCGATTGGCAGACCGTGCCCGACTGGGACATCATCGGCTTTCCCATCGTCGAGGCGTCAGGCGATGGCAGCTTCGTCATCACCAAGATCGACGGCAGCGGCGGGCTGGTGACGCCCGCCACGGTGGCCGAGCAGATGCTCTACGAGATCGGCGATCCGCGCGCCTATCACGTGCCCGACGTGGCCTGCGACTTTACCGACGTGCGTTTCGAGACCGATGGCAAAGACCGCGTGCGCGTGACGGGCGCCAAGGGCCGCCCGCCCACCGACACCTACAAGGTCAGTGCCACCTTCATGGACGGCTGGCGCAACGCGGCGTTCCTCACCATCGTGGGCGAGCAGGCCGCTGCCAAGGCGAGGCGCACCGGCGAATCGTTGTTCAAGCGCATGGCGCGCATGCTGGGCGAGCAGAACCTGCCGCCCTTCAGCGAAACCCGCATCGAAGTGATCGGTGCCGAAGACATGTACGGCGCCCACGCGCGGCCGACCTCACGCGAGGTGGTCCTGAAGATGGCCGCCAAGTCGCCGTCGAAAGCCTCGATGGAGCTGTTTGCGCGCGAGTTCGCCGCGGCCGGCACCTCGATGGCGCCCGGCACCACCGGCTTGGTCGGCGGCCGCCCGACACCGACGCCGGTGATCCGGCTGTTCTCGTTTCTGGTGCCCAAGAAAGAGGTGGCGGCAAGCCTGCAGGTCGGTGATCGCAACACACCCGTCGCCGTGCCGCTGGACGGCGGCTTCGACGAACGCAGCATCGGCGCCGCGCGGCGCTACACCGCCACACCGTCGGCCGAAGGCTTCAGCAGCGTGCCACTGCTGCGCCTGGCGCACGGCCGGTCGGGTGACAAGGGCGACAAGGCCAACATCGGCATCATCGCGCGGCGGCCGCAATACCTGCCGCTTTTGAACCACTGGCTCACGCCCGAGCGCGTGGCCGCGCACTTCAAGCACAACGGACCCAGCCGCGTGGAGCGCTTCGACCTGCCGGGCGCGAACGCGATGAACTTCCTGCTGCACGACACGCTCGGCGGCGGCGGCATGGCATCGCTGCGCACCGACAACCTGGCCAAGTGTTATGCGCAGGTGCTGCTGAGCATGGACGTGCCGATCCCCGACGACATCTCGCTATAGGAGGAGGCGCCCGCATGCCCATCGACGTGGCCAAACTCAAGGCCTGGCCCTTCGAACCCGTCGAGCAGCGCTATAGCCAGCGCGACACCCTGCTCTATGCGCTGGGTGTCGGCGTCGGCCACGAGCCGATGGACGGCGATGCGCTGCGCTACGTCTATGAAGACGGCCTGCAGGCGCTGCCCACCATGGCGGTGGTGCTGGGCAGCCCCGGCTTCTGGGCCAAGGACCCGGCCACCGGCATCGACTGGGTGAAACTGCTGCATGGCGAGCAGAGCCTGGAACTGCACGCCCCACTGCCGGCGGCCGGCAGCGTGGTCGGCCGCACGTGCGTGACCGCCATCGTGGACAAGGGGGCCGGCAAGGGCGCGCTGATGTACAGCCAGCGCGAGCTCCACGATGCCGCAAGTGGCCGGTTGCTGGCGCTGTCGCGCAGCGTGTCCTTCATGCGCGGCGACGGCGGTTTTGCCGCGACGGGCCAGCCCTCGGACGCCGCGCAGCCGCCGCGCACCGCCACGCCCGACACACCGCCCGACAGGGTGTGCGAGCTGAAGACGCGGCCCGAAAGCGCGCTGATCTACCGCCTGAGCGGTGACTACAACCCGGTGCACGCCGACCCCGCGGTGGCCCGGGCCGCCGGTTTCGAGCGGCCTATCCTGCACGGCCTGTGCAGCTTCGGCGTCACCGGCCACGCGCTGCTGAAAACGCTGTGCGGCTGGGATGCGTCACGACTGAGGGAGATCGGCTGCCGCTTCTCGTCGCCGGTCTATCCGGCCGAGACGCTGCGCGTGGAGATGTGGCAGCGCGGCGAGGCGGTGCAGTTCCGCACCTGGGCGGTGGAGCGCAACGTGGTGGTGCTGAGCCATGGGAGTGCATGGGTCAACCGTTGAGACGCGCGATCAGCTGTCGCCCGAGAGTCGATTCCGATGTAGGCGCAAAGCGCCGTGCACGCTTGTGCGACTGCGCGCCGCACCCCGGGCACGCCAGCCAAGCAGCCGGCTTGGCAAGAGGAAATACGAAGCACCTGCTTGACACCGAGGGAGGTCCTTGTAGAAGGGCCAGGCCTTTGAGCGCAGGGTGAGCCAACCAACTAGAAGATCCAGAGGCGCCTTTTGCGCAGAGATCTTGAATTAATTCGCTTTCCCAAGACCAGGCACTTGATCATGTATTCGGTTTGATTCAAATTGAATCTAAACGCAGAAACGGAGGGTGGGATAGAAGCACTGGTCCTCTGATTAACTACGAATGTTTTCCTTCGCTCGTCCCACCTTATCCAAAAATTAAAGCTCCTGCGCTCACTCTTCTCGGGACAAACGTACCGAACCGCAATGCCTGAAAAACCTAGTGCAGCACCGTTGGGTGCGCGCAGCCACTCGACGAAATTGATCTCTTCAACAGAAGCCGGAAATGAGGAGCTGCCTTCAGTCTGCAACCGAATGGCGGCGGGCAAAGAGCTGTTCGCAGCCTTGAGCTTTTCCCATAGCTCCTGCATACGCGCCAAATCAGACTGGTCATCCGGTTTTTGCGGAGTGCTTAGCTGCGAGTTTACGGTTCGTCTTCTGAGTTCTTTTTCGATCCACGACATGGTGTGTAGATG
>DASQFA010000663.1:0-9805 GCA_035633375.1 Rubrivivax sp. | reverse complement strand
GGGCCGCAGCAGGCCTTCGATTGGCTGGGCGAGCTGGCCGCGGCGCATTGAGGCCGGCGCGCCCGGCCTGCGCCAAGCCCCGCCGCCGCCAGGCCCCGCCGGCGCCAGGCCCTGCCTGCGCCAGCCGTTCAGCCCTTCAGCGGCACCCCGCCGTGTTTGCGCGCGGCTTTAATTCCAGATATGCCACCAGGCCTTGCCGCCCCTGCGCAGGCCCTGGCTCGGGTAAGCGCTGTTCAGGAAGTTCGTCTGGAACACGCGGTTCGCAGCGTCGCGCAATGTCTCCAGGCCGAGGCGATCGTAGGCCTGCACCATGATGTACAGGGCTTCCTCCGAGGCCGGCGCACCCTGGAAATCGACCACCGCCTGTTGCGCCCGATTGACTGCCGCGACATAGGCGCCACGGCGGAAGTAGTAGCGCGCGACATACAACTCGTATTCGGCCAGCGAGTTGATGATGTAGTTCATGCGCGCCCGCGCGTCGTCGGAGTATGCCGAGTCGGGAAACTGCTCGACGAGTTGCCTGAATGCCTGGTAGGCGTCGCGCGAGGCACGCTGGTCGCGTTCGGCAAGGTCCTGCCCTGCCAGGCTGCCCATCACGCCGATGTCGTCGTTGAAGTTGATCACGCCGCGCAGGTACAGCGCATAGTCGAGTGCCGGGCTCGAGGGGTTGAGCTTGATGAAACGTTCGATCGTGGACAGCGCCTGCGCACGATCGCCGCTGCGCCAGTAGGCATAGGCCAGATCGAGCTGGGCCTGCTGCGCCAGCAGGGTGCCGGCGGCAAGGCCCTCGACGCGCTCGAGCGTCTTGATGGCCTTGTCGTAGGAGCCGCTGGCGATGTCGTCCTTGGCCTCTGCATACAATGAATTCGCCCCGGCGGTCGGGCTGGTGCTTTGCTCAGCGGTGGAACTGCAGCCCGACAGCGCCAGGCCGACCAGCAGCACAGCGGCACACAGGCGTCCAACATGAAGAACGGTCATTGACATGGTCGCACCGGCGGTGCCAGTGTCGGCAGGGGATGAGGTCCCGATCGATTATAAAGATCGACCCGACCCGCTGCGCGCCGCGGCCGCCGACGAGTGGCAGCCCGGCGCCGCTGACGAGTCGGCCGATGCCTTCGAGTTGCGCGCATTGACCGTTGGCGCCGAGTTGCATGGTCAACGTCTGGACAAGGCCCTGGTGCGCCTGGCTGCGGAGTTTTCCAGAAGCCATCTGCAGACGCTGGTCGAGCGCGGCCACGTGCGCATCGACGGGCACATCGCCGAGGTCGCGGCGCGCAAGCTGCGCGCCGGGCAGTGCCTGCAGCTCGAACTGGTGCCCACCGACGAAAGCCGCGCCTATACGGCGATGTCCATGCCGCTGGACATCGTGTTCGAGGACGAGCACCTTATGGTGCTGGACAAGCCCGCCGGCCTGGTCGTGCACCCGGCGCCGGGCCACTGGTCCGGCACCTTGTTGAACGGGCTGCTGGCGCACCATGCCCTGGCGGCCTCGCTGCCGCGCGCAGGCATCGTGCACCGGCTCGACAGGGACACCTCCGGGCTGATGGTGGTGGGCAAGACGCTTCCCGCCGTGACCGCCCTGTCGCGTGCGATTGCCGCGCGCGAGGTGCATCGTCACTATCTGGCGCTGGTTCACGGCAGCGTAGGGTGGGTCGAACAATCCATCGAAGCCGCCATCGGGCGCGACCCGGTGTCGCGCATTCGCATGGCGGTCGTGGCGTCGGGCAAGGCGGCGCGCACCGACGTGCAACGCGTGGCCAGCCACGCCGGCTTCAGCGCATTGGCCTGCACGCTGCACACCGGCCGCACGCACCAGATCCGCGTGCATCTGGCCTTCCGCGGCCATGCGTTGGTGTCGGACGCACTTTATGGGGGTGCCGTCGGCTTGGGCATGCAACGCCAGGCGCTGCATGCGGCCCGCCTGCGGCTGCGTCATCCGTTGAGCGGGCAATGGCTGGACTTCGATTCCCCGCCACCGATGGATTTCGCCGACGCCTGGGCGCATGTCGTGAATCCGTGACACCGCCGTCAGGGCCCAGGCCCCGGCAGCGTTACAATGATCCCCATTAGGCGTTGCGCCCGAAGTCGGACTTCCGATACCGGAGCGCTTGCACCGCCCCCAGCCGCTACCGATGCGCTGACCCTTCCGAATGTCGGAAACCGTCGGGCAGCCGGCTTTCATGCTGTTCGGGTTACGTTCTATCCAGTACCGGAGCGTCGCCGCTCGATGGCCCGGAATGGTCCTTGAATTCCGCCGCCACGATGCCGCGGCCCTACCAAGAGCACGTTGTCCATGAATACACAGGATGCGAAACGCGTCCTCGAAACCGCGCTGATCTGCGCGCAGGCGCCATTGCCGCTGCGCGAAATGGTGGCGCTGTTCGACGAGCAGGTGGGTGCCGATACCCTGCGCAGTCTGCTCGACGAGCTGGCGCGCGATTGGCAAGGGCGGGGCTGCGAACTCGTGGCGGTGGCCACCGGCTGGCGTTTCCAGAGTCGCGCCGAGATGCACCCATACCTGGAGCGCCTGAACCCGGAAAAGCCACCGCGCTACTCGCGCGCCGCGATGGAAACGCTGGCCATCATTGCCTACCGGCAACCGGTGACGCGCGGCGACATCGAGGACATCCGCGGTGTGGGCGTGACCACGCAGATCATCAAGGCGCTCGAGGACCGTGGCTGGATCGAGGCCATCGGCTACCGCGAGAGCGCAGGGCGCCCGGCCCTTTATGCCACGACGCGTCACTTTCTCGACGATCTGGGGCTGTCGAGTCTGGACCAGCTGCCCACCGTATTGACTGGGGACGGCCCCACTACCGCGCCTGCGCCGGCAATGCAGGCTTCGCTGCTGGAGACTGCCGTCGCGGTGCCCGCGACGCCCGCTGATTTGCCCGCATCGAACGAGACGCAGGCCCTTGACACCCAACCCGCCAACGCATGAAGCCACAAGATCAAGAAACTGCCACCGAGTCGGCATCGGCAGCCGACACAGCCAAGGCCAGCGGGTCGGCTGAAGGCGCGGCGCCGGACACCGGTGTTGTGCCCGAAAAGCGCCGGCGCGCGCCACGAAAGAAGGTGGCTTCGGCGGCCGGCGAAACCGCCGCATCGGAGGCGCCCGCCGTGGCGTCGCATGCGCACGTGGGTGCCGGGGACGAGCCGGTGGCACAACCCGCGCCGCAGCAGGAAAGGGCTGCGTCGAGCCAGGAAACGGGCCCGAGCATCACGCCACCGGGCGGGGCCAATGAAGATGGACCGCCGCTTGCCGTTGCCGGGGACACGGCACCTGCCGGGCAGGCAGAGTCGCGCGAAGGCCCGAGGCGCAGCCGCAAGCGCCGGCGCGGTCGTCGCGGTAGCGATGCCCCCCGCGAACTGTCTTCGAATGGCCCCGAACAGGGCACCCAGGCGCCGGGCGCCAACGCAGCCGCCGATGCGCAATTGGGCAGCCAGCCCGAAGTGCGCGTGCACCTGCCGCAGCCCGAAGTGGGCGAGGTATTTGCGAACCTGCTGTCTGGCGAGTTCGATGCCGAGCCGCCGGTTGTCGAGGGCGAAGGCCCTTTGCAGGCGCCGACCAAGCGGGTTCTGGCCGCCGAACCCGATGCGCCGAAGCTGCAGAAAGTGCTGGCCCAGGCGGGCATCGGCTCGCGTCGCGACATGGAACAACTGGTGCAGGAGGGGCGCATCAGCGTGAACGGCGAGCCGGCGCACGTCGGCCAGCGCATCTCCTTCGGTGACCAGCTGCGCATCGACGGCAAGATCATCAAGGCGCGCATCTCGCCGCCGCCGCCACGGGTGCTGGCCTATCACAAGCCGGCCGGAGAGGTGGTCACGCATGACGACCCGCAGCACCGGCCGACGGTGTTCCGGCGCCTGCCTCGGCTGGCCCAGGGCAAGTGGCAATCGGTCGGCCGGCTGGACATGAACACCGAAGGCCTGCTGCTGTTCACCAACTCGGGCGAACTCGCCAACCAGCTGATGCATCCGCGCTTCGGCATCGAGCGCGAATATGCAGTGCGGGTGCTGGGCGCGGTCGATATGGCGCAGCGCGAGCGGCTGCTGCAGGGCGTGGAGATCGATGGCCAGGTGGCCGCCTTCAAGAGCATCGAAGACGGCGGCGGCGAAGGCGCGAATCGCTGGTACCGGGTGGTCATCACCGAGGGCCGCAATCGTGAAGTGCGAAGGCTGTTCGAGGCGGTCGGCCACGCGGTCAGCCGCCTGATTCGTGTGCGCTACGGCTCGGTGGTGCTGCCGCGCGGTCTGCGCCGCGGCTTGTGGGTCGATCTGGAAGAAGTCGATGTCTGGACCTTGCGGCGCATGGCCAGGCCGAATGCGCGCCCGCCCGGTGGCGCCGAGACACGTGACGGCGCAGCGCCTGCGCAGCGGCCGGATGCGGAGCGCCGCGGCCGCCGCGGTGGACGCAAGGCGCGCAACGACCGCCCGCGCGAGGCGCTCGAGCGCGGGCCGCGCCCAGAAGCGGGTGCGTCCGACGACCGGGCCGCGCGTAGCCCGCGAGCCGAACGAACCGAGCGAGCCGAGCGGCCGGAGCGAGCGGAGCGTGGCGAAGGCGGGCCGATACCGAATCCGCTGCAGCAGACCTTCGACAAGCGTGCCATCCAGCAGGCACGCGCGCAGCGTGAGATCAACGAAGACGGCCCGATCCCGAACCCGCTGCAGCAGACCTTCGACAAGCGCGCCATCCAGCAAGAGCGCACCCGGCATGTCGAGATCAGCGAGGACGACCCGATTCCGAACCCCTTGCAGCAAACCTACGACAAGCGCTTCGTGCAGAAATCGCCGGGCCTGAGCGCCGGCCGCGGCGTGCGCGGCAAGAAAAAGAGCGCGGCGCCGCGACAGCCCGATCCGATGCAGACCGCGGTGGGCTACATCGGCGCCGATGCCTTCACGCGCAAGACGGCTGGGCGCGGCGGCCGCCCTGGAGCCGGCCGGGGCAAATCGGGCCGCGGTGGTGGCGGTGGCGGTGGTGGTGGTGGTGGTGGTGGTGGCCGTGGTCGCTGACTCGGCACCTGCGACCCAGCCCGCGCAAGCTCGCGCAAGGCACGAGCCCGTTCGACATGCCCAGAGCGTCGCCATGCGCGACGGCCGGGTTAGAATGCAAGGTTTTTCCAAGTCCTTGATTCAGGAGAGATTTTCATGCCTATCGAACGCACACTGTCGATCGTCAAGCCCGACGCCGTGGCGAAGAACGTGATCGGCCAGATCTACGCCCGTTTCGAATCCGCCGGCCTGAAAATCGTGGCGGCGCGCATGGCGCATCTGTCGCGCGCCGAGGCCGAAGCCTTCTATGCAGTGCACAAGGCACGCCCGTTCTTCAACGACCTGGTTGAATTCATGACGTCCGGGCCGGTGATGCTCCAGGTGTTGCAGGGCGAGGGCGCGATCGCGCGCAATCGCGACCTGATGGGCGCGACTGACCCGAAGAAGGCCGAGAAGGGCAGCATCCGCGCCGATTTCGCCGACAGCATCGATGCCAACGCGGTGCACGGCTCCGATGCCCCCGAGACCGCTGCCGTGGAGATTGCGTTCTTCTTTCCCGGCATGCACATCTACAGCCGCTGAAGGCGGCCCGCCACCTTGCCACTGCCGCGCATGGGCGCCGTCAACCTGCTCGATTTTGATCTCGACGGCCTGGCGGCTTTTTGCGACGGGCTCGGCGAGCAACGCTTTCGCGCGCAGCAGTTGTTTCGCTGGGTGCACCAGAAGGGCGCGGCGGACTTTTCCGGCATGTCCGACCTGGCACGATCGTTTCGCGACAAGCTATCCGACGCGGCGATGGTGGCTGCGCCGGACTTGCGCAGCGAGCAGGCCTCGGCCGACGGCACCATCAAGTGGCTGTTCGACGTGGGGCAAGGCAATGCCATCGAGACGGTGTTCATTCCGGAAGACGATCGTGGCACGCTGTGCGTGTCCTCGCAGGCAGGCTGCGCCGTGGGCTGCCGCTTCTGCGCCACCGGGCACCAGGGCTTCAGCCGCAACCTGAGCACGGCCGAGATTGTCGGCCAGCTCTGGTTCGCCGAGTCGCGATTGCGCGAGCGCTTGCATTTGCCGCAGGGTGAACGCGCCATCAGCAACGTGGTCATGATGGGCATGGGCGAGCCTTTGCAAAACTATGCGGCGCTGCTGCCTGCGCTGCGCGTCATGCTCGACGACCATGCGTATGGCCTGTCGCGGCGCCGCGTCACCGTGTCCACCTCGGGCGTCGTGCCGATGATCGACCGCCTGCGCGACGATTGCCCGGTGGCGCTTGCGGTGTCGCTGCATGCACCGAACGACGCGCTGCGCGACGCACTGGTGCCACTCAATCGCAAGTACCCGCTGCACGAGCTGCTGCAGGCCTGCACGCGCTACCTCGATGCGGCGCCGCGCGACTTCATCACCTTGGAGTACTGCATGCTGCACGAGCTCAACGACACGCCTGAACTGGCCCATCAGCTGGTGCGGCTGGTGCGCGGTCTGGAGGGTGATGCGCCCGCGTTGCGCTGCAAGCTGAACCTGATCCCGTTCAACCCGTTTCCGGCGTCCGGTCTGCTGCGCTCGAGCGCGCCGCGCGTCGCGGCCTTTGCCGGCGTGCTGCGTGATGCCGGTGTGGTCACCACGGTGCGCAAGACACGTGGTGACGACATCGCGGCGGCCTGTGGGCAGCTCGCCGGCGAGGTGCGCGACCGCACCCAGGTGCAGCAGCGCATGCGGCGCGAGCCGATCCGCATCCACGCGTCGCCCTTGCCCGGAGCGACCCAATGACTCGCGGCGCGTGGTACCGGGCCTGTCAGTGGCTGGCATGCTGGTTGGCCTTCGGCCTGGCCGGTTGCACCAGCACCGTCACTCGCACCGAGGTCAAGGGCGACAGCAAGGCCGCGAACCCGGCGCCGGACGAACAGTCGCTCCGGCGCAATGCCGCAGTGCGCCTCGAACTGGCCAGCCTGTATTTCAGCCGCGGACAGTTCAACACGGCGTTGGACGAGATCAAGCTGGCCATCCAGGCCGATCCGAACTACGGCGCAGCCTTCAACCTGAGCGGTCTGATCTATGCCAGCCTGGGCAACCCCACGCAGGCGGAAGCGAGCTTCCGTCGTGCGCTGCAGATCAACCCGCGCGATGCGGACACCATGCAGAACTATGGTTGGTTCTTGTGCCAGAACCAGCGCTTCAAGGAGGCCGAAGCGATGTTCGAGCAAGCGCTGGTGCAGCCGAACTACCGCGGCGCGGCGATGACGTTGCGCGCCATGGGGAATTGCCAGGCACGCGACGGTCGCCTGGCGGATGCCGAGGCCTCGCTGGTGCGCTCGTACCAGCTCGATCCCGCCAGTTCGGCCACGGCGGTGAATCTTGCCGATGTGCAGTACCGCCGCGCCGAATACGACAAGGCGCGCTTTTACATCGAACGCGTGAACAAGACGCCCGGGCAATCCAACGCACAGAGCCTGTGGCTGGCCGCGCGCATCGAGTACAAGCTGGGCAACCGCGCGCTGGCACAGGGCCTGGGCGGCCAGTTGCGCAGCCGCTACCCGCAGTCCGCGGAAGCCCTGGCCTTCGAACAGGGTCGATACGATGAGTGAGCCGTCTTCCGGTGCTGCCTCGGCAGGCGGAACGAGCGCCGGCGCGCAGTTGCGCGCGGCGCGCGAAAAGCAGGGCCTGCACGTCGCGGCACTGGCTGCAATGATCAAGATCCCGCAGCGCAAGCTGGAGGCACTGGAAGGCGACCGCATCGACCTGTTGCCCGATGCCACCTTTGCCCGTGCGCTGGCGTTGACGGTGTGCCGGGCGCTGCGTATCGATGCGGCACCGGTGCTGGCGCAATTGCCGCAGGCGGGCGCCACCGGGTTGGCCGATGCCAGCGGAGGGCTGAACGCGCCGTTCCGTGACCGCCCTGGCCGCGCCGAACCCGCCGAACTGGGGCTGGCGCGGCATCCGTTGCTTTGGGCCGCTTTGCTGGTGCTGGTGGCCGCGGCAATGCTCTTCCTGTTGCCTGCGGGCTGGTGGCAATCGATCATGCCGGGCGATTCGGCTGCGGGTGCCGCGTCTGGCGCCGTGCCTGGGGTCGCGCCGGCCTCTGCGGCTGCGTGGGCGGCGCCACCCGCCGCCACTGCCGCGCCCGTGCTCCAGGAGGCTGCGCCCAGCGCGGCCCCGGCGGCGCAGGTCGAGGTGGTGCATTCGGTGCCCTCGGCCGAATCGAGCGCCAGCGCCGTGGCCGATGTCGCGGCCGGCGTGGCCGTGCTGCGCGCCGCCGAGGCCTCGTGGGTCGAGGTCACCGATGCCGGCGGGCAGTTGTTGGTGCAGCGCGTGCTGCAGCCGGGTGAAAGCCTCGGTCTGGATGGGAGATTGCCGTTAAAGCTGAAAATCGGCAACGCCGCCGCCACGCAGTTGACGTTCCGCGGGCAAGGGGTTGACCTGGCGCCAGCCACACGCGACAACGTGGCCCGCCTCGAGCTGAAGTGAAGCCGCATCGAACATGAGTCACGCAGGCCACACCGACCTCATCCAGAGCGTTGCGATTCCGGTGCGCCGCACGCGCCAGGCCGTCGTGCGCTGGGGCAGCCATGCGCTGAGCATCGGGGGTGATGCGCCGGTGCGCGTGCAGGCCATGACCAACACCGATACGGTCGACGTCATAGGCACCGCCATCCAGGTCAAGGAGTTGGCGCAGGCCGGCTCGGAACTGGTGCGCATCACGGTGAACACACCCGAAGCCGCCGCCGCGGTGCCGCACATCCGCGACCAGCTCGATCGCATGGGCATCGTCGTGCCGTTGATCGGTGATTTCCACTACAACGGCCACCGCCTGCTCAGCGACCACCCGGCCTGCGCCCAGGCGCTGTCCAAGTACCGCATCAATCCGGGCAACGTGGGCAAGGGCGACAAGCGCGACCGCCAGTTCGCGCAGATGATCGAAGCCGCGATGCGCTACGACAAGGTGGTGCGCATCGGCGTCAACTGGGGCAGCCTCGACCAGGAGCTGTTGGCCACGATGATGGACGAGAACGCGTAGCGCGCCGAGCCGTGGGATGCCAAGCCGGTGATGTACCAGGCGCTGGTGCGCTCGGCGCTGCAGTCGGCCGAGTACGCGCGCGAACTCGGCATGAACCCGGATCAGATCATCATCAGCTGCAAGGTCAGCGGCGTGCAGGATCTGATCACCGTCTACCGCGCGTTGGCCATGCGCTGCGACTACGCGCTGCACCTCGGGCTGACCGAGGCCGGCATGGGCACCAAGGGCACGGTGGCGTCGGCTGCCGCCTTGTCGGTGCTGCTGCAGGAAGGCATCGGCGACACCATCCGCGTGTCGCTGACGCCGCAGCCGGGCGAGGCACGCACGCAGGAGGTGGTGATCGCGCTGGAGATCCTGCAGGCACTGGGCCTGCGCAACTTCAACCCCAGCGTCACCGCCTGCCCGGGCTGCGGGCGCACCACCAGTGAAACCTTCCAGGTGCTGGCCAAGCGCATCGACGACCACCTGCGCGCGATGATGCCGGTATGGAAGAGCCGCTACCCGGGCGTGGAGAACATGAAGGTGGCCGTCATGGGCTGCATCGTCAACGGCCCCGGCGAAAGCAAGCATGCCGACATCGGCATCAGCCTGCCGGGCACCGGCGAGGCGCCGGCTGCGCCGGTGTTCATCGACGGCGCCAAGGCGATGACGCTGCGCGGCGAGGGCATCGCCGAAGACTTCCACCGCATAGTCGAAGACTACATCGAGCGCCGTTTCGGCACAGCGGTACTGGCGAAGTGAGACTGCCGCGCGGGCTGGCACTGCGTACCCACTCCCACGTTAAGACCAAGACCTTCACCGCAG
>DASQFA010000662.1:0-3108 GCA_035633375.1 Rubrivivax sp. | reverse complement strand
GCGCCCATCACGCAGGTGGCCGGCAGGAAGGCCAGCGCGGCCAGCGCGGCTTCGGCGATCAAGGCACTGGCCAGACTCGGGCCGAGCGCGTGCAGCGTGAAAGCCTTGATCTGCGGCGCGAACCCCAGCGCGATCACGCCGAACAGGCAGGCGCCGGCCAATGCCCACAGCAGGCCTTGGTGTTCACGAATGTCCACGTGCTGCGAGCCCCAGCGTTGCCAGGCCGCGGCGCCCAGCGCGGTGCCGACGAGGTAGGTGGCCAGCAGCATGGCAAAGGTATAGACGGTGTTCTCGGTGACCTGGCTCAACACGCGCACGACCAGCACCTCGTAGCCGATGCCGAGCAAGCCGGTGGCGCCAAGCAGCAGCAGCGGCCACACCGAGCGTTGCACGGCCATCGGCAGCACTTCGGAGCGTGCCGCGGCCGTCGCGTGCGGTGCCGCTGTCGCATCACCATCCCATCGCCACGCGATCGCCGCGCAGAGCAGATTGAGCAGCGCGCAGACCACGGCGGTGCGCATCAAGCCCAACGTCGGCACCAGCCAGAACGCCGCTGCCAGCACGCCGAGCACGGCGCCGGCCGTATTGCCGGCGTACAGCGCAGCCAGTGCGGCGCCGCGGCCGTGCCAGCGCGCCAGCACCCGCTCCATTGCTGGCAGCGTGGCGCCCATCGCCATCGTCGCCGGCAACAGCAGGACAAAGGTGCCGACGAAGGCCACCGTCCATTGCCGTGGCGCACTCGGCTGCGCTCCGGTGAGCTCGAGAAGCCACGGCATCGCCAGCGCCGGCAGCGCGATCAGTACGAGACTCCACACACCGATGGCGGCTTCGCACGCTGCGTACCAGCGCGCAGGCTGCGCGCTGCGTTCGATGCGCGCGCCGAAGCCCCAGGCGCCGAGCGCCAGGCCGCCGAAGAAGGCACCGATGACCGCGAGCACGGCCGCGCTCTCGTGCCCCAGCCAGAGCGCGCCCTGCTGCGTCCACACGATCTGGCTGCCCAGCGCGGCGAAGCCCGAGGCCACCATCAGCAGCAGGGCGACGCCACTGCTGCGCACGCCGGACATCGACACGCGCGAGGACAGCCGCAACGCCTCAGCCACCGAAGCTGATCTTGTAGCCCCAGGAATCGAGCTGGGTGGGGATCGCGTTGAACGCCAACGTGATGCGGCGCGGGCCGGGGTTGGGCGGCACCGCGTGCATCAGGTAGCTCGGAAACAGCACCAGGTCGCCGGGCTCGGGCTGCGGGCTGACCCACTTCTCGGCGTTGTACGGGCCGGTCTCGACACCGGCGTGGTCGTTCTTGAACGAGAACTCCACGCCGCCGGGCGACTTCATGAAGACGGTGCGTGCCTCGGGGTGCGTGGGCGTCAGATAGACCACGCCCGAGATGAAGCTGTTGGCGTGGTTGTGCATCGCCTGGCGCCCGCCGGTGTCGAGCAGGTTGACCCACATCTCCTTGATCGACCAGCCCAAGGGCTCGCCGAACAGCAGTGCGCCGAAGTCCGCGAGCTGTGGCGTGATGATCTGAGCTGCAGCCACCAGCAGCAGGCTGTCCTGCGGCTTGAGCATCGCCGTGTGGCTGAGGTTCGGCGACGAGCTGTTGTCGCGGTCGGCCATCGCGCTGAGGTGCTCGACCAGGCCGCGCACCAGATCGTCCGGCAGCACCTGCGGCACCCGCATGAAGGGCGTCGGGAACAGGCCAAAGACTTCGGAATTCATCGCACCGATTGTGGTCGGCGCCGACCGTGCCGTCGATTCATCAAAGAGTCATGCCACGCGTGTAGGCCGGCCGTCGGCTCGCGCGAGCTCGTTGGAGCGCGCACCCTGTCACTGGCCCGTCACTGAATCGACACGAGCGCTGCCTAGCATCCGCCGAATTCGCGCAGCGCCCGGCTGCGCAAAACCCGCGGCAGCGATTCCGAAAAGGAGCCCTCGATGAAGATCCCCTTCCCCCCCAGCGCATTGGCCCTGGCCTGCGTCAGTGCCCTTGGCATCGGTGCCTTGGCAGCGGCCTCGGGCAGCGTGCAAGCCTCCGACAAGCAAGAGGGCAAAGAGCGAGGCACCTACCTCGCAGGCGACTTCCACAACCACAGCACCTGCTCCGATGGTTCGACCTCGCTGCAGAAGAAGGTCAAGAAGTCGATGGATCGCAATGCCGAGACGCCGTGGGGTCTCGACTGGTTCGTGCAAGCCGGCCACGGCGGTAACGGCAGCCGCAACTGCACGCTGGCCGAGGACGCGAGCCTGTCGACGCCGGCCTACCCCTTCGTCACGGGGCCGACGCCGTTCAACACCGCGACGCCGCCGGCGGTGTCGCAGTACGCCGGCCCGCAGACGACCTGGGCGCAGAGCATCGGCGCGGCGGCGATCAAGGGCAACCTTTCGGGCGCAGGCGCGACGCAGAACATGTGGCGTTGGCAGTCGATCCAGTCCTACCAGTACCCGCTGCTCGAGTACCTGGCGGCGCTGCGCGACCAGCCAATCTTCATGGGCCTGGAATCGGTGGTCGCCGGCCACGAGCACAGCTCGATGGCAGTCATCAGCGGCCAACTGCCGAAGGATGTCTACAAGCAAAAGCTGCCGACCACGCCCGGCTACACGCCGCTGGGCAACGCCAACGCGCTGGCGTTCTGGACCTACTGCTTCGACCGCAACACCAGCGACACCAGCCGCGGCAACACGACGACCCAGCCCGGCAACGTCAACTCCGGCGTCGGCAACAACTGGGACTGCTCGGTGCCGGGCAGCGCAAACAGCGGCGGGGTCGACTGGAACGCCGCGGCGGCCAAGCTCAACGGTGCCAACGGCAACTTCGGCCATACCAAGACCGTCGAGGCGCTGAAGTGGATGGCCGCCTTCCACCCGACCGGCAGCTATTACGTGCCGGCCCACCTGGAGCGTGCCGGCCCGTTCAACACGGCGGGCAACAACGGCTTCAACGTCGAGCATCTGCGCAACTTCAATAATGCCGCGCCCCAGGTAGCCTTCGGTTTCGAAAGCCAGCCCGGCCACGGCGCGTCGGATCGGCGCGGCGAGTACAACCTGCGGCGCAACAACTTCGGCAGCGGCAGCGCGCCCAACCGCCTGGACTCGGTCGGCGGCACCACC
>DASQFA010000661.1:0-2030 GCA_035633375.1 Rubrivivax sp. | reverse complement strand
TCGACATGAGCCCCGCCGGCAACTCCGCCCCCATCGCCGCGCGCTTTGGCAGTGGCCAGTCGGTGCGCCGCATCGAAGACCCGGCCCTGGTGGCCGGCGCCGGCCGCTTCACCGACGACGTGTCGCTGCCGGGCCAGGTGCACATGTGCGTGCTGCGCTCGCCCTATGCGCATGCGCGCATCGTCGCCATCGATGCATCGGCCGCGCTGGCGCTGCCCGGCGTGCTGGCGGTGGTCACCGGTGCCGACCTGGCCGAGGCCGGGCTGAAGCCGCAAGGCTCGCAGCCGATGTTCCCCGGGCCGGGCGGTGCCAAGGCACCGCGCACGCCGCGACACGCGCTGGCGCCCGGCCTTGTGCGCTTCGTCGGCGAAGCGGTGGTAGTGGTCGTGGCAGAAACGCTGGACCAGGCACGCGCCGCGCGCGACGCGGTGGGGGTGGACTACGAAGACCTGCCCGCCGTCACCGACCTGGCCGACGCCACCGCCGCCGGCGCGCCCAAGGTCTGGGCCGACGCGGCCGACAACTACGCTGCCGAGATGCGCCACGGTGACGCCGGGGCCTGCGCCGCGGCCTTTGCAGGCGCCGCGCACGTGGTGGCGCTGGACCTGGTGAACCAGCGCCTGGCGCCGACGCCGCTGGAACCGCGCGCGCTGCTCGGCGCCTACGACGCTGCCGGCGCGCGTATCACGCTGCGCATGAGCAGCCAGATGCCCAGCGGCGTGCGCCAGACGCTGTGCAAGGAGGTGCTGGGCTGGCCCACCGAGAAACTGCGCGTGGTGGTGGGCGACGTCGGCGGCGGCTTCGGCATGAAGACCGGCGCCTACCCCGAAGACATCCTCGTGGCCTATTGCACCGACAAGCTGAAGCGGCCGGTGAAATGGGTGGCCGAGCGCAGCGACGAGTTTCTCGGCGCCAGCCACGGCCGCGATGTCACGAGCCACGCCGAGCTGGCGCTGGATGCACAAGGCAAGGTGCTGGGGCTGCGCGTGCACAGCCTGGCCAACGTCGGCGCCTATGCCACCACCACCGGCGTCGTCATCCAGTTGCTGATCGGCCCGTGGGTGTCGACCAGCGTGTACGACATCGGCGTCATCGACTTCAAGCTGCAGGCGGTGTTGACGCACACCACGCCACTCGGCGCCTACCGCGGCGCCGGCCGGCCCGAGGCGATCTACATCATCGAGCGCCTGATGGACACTGCGGCTCGCAAGCTGGGCCTGGACCCGGCCGAACTGCGCCGGCGCAACATGGTCCGCCCCGAGCAGATGCCCTACACCAACGCCATGCAGCAGACCTACGACAGCGGCAAGTTCGAAGCCGTGCAGACGCAGGCACTGGCGCTGGCCCAATGGAGCAGTTTCGACGCGCGTGCCGCGCTGTCCGCCAAGGGCGGCAAGCTGCGTGGGCGCGGCATGGCCAGCTTCCTGGAATGGACCGGCGGCAACGTCTTCGAAGAGCGTGTCACGGTCAGCGTGTCGGGCGACGGCTTCATCGAGATCTACAGCGCCACCCAGGCCATGGGCCAGGGCATCGCTACCAGCTATGCGCAACTGGCGGTGGACGTATTCGGCGTGCCGATCGAGCGCGTGCGCATCGTGCAGGGCGACACCGACCGCGGCCAGGGCTTCGGCAGCGCCGGCTCGCGCTCGATCTTCGTCGGCGGCTCGGCAGTGAAGGTGGCCTCGCAGCGCACGGTGGACAAGGCGCAGGCCCTGGCCGCCGAGGCGCTGGAGACGGCCCAGCGCGACATCGAATACGCCGAGGGCGTGTTCAGCGTGGCCGGCACCGACCGGCGCATCGGCCTGTTCGAGCTGGCCGCGCGGCAAAGCGACCGCCAGGTGTTCATGGATTCGACCAGCGCGGTGCAGGCGCCGAGCTGGCCCAACGCCTGTCACATCTGCGAAGTCGAGGTCGATCCCGACACCGGCGCGGTCGAGGTCGTGAGCTACGCCTCGGTGAACGACGTCGGCCGCGCCATCAACCCGGGCATCGTCATCGGCCAGCTCGACGGCGGCGCGGCGCAGGGGCTG
>DASQFA010000660.1:0-1544 GCA_035633375.1 Rubrivivax sp. | reverse complement strand
CCCAGGGCTCGGCCATGCCCCTGAGCACGGCTTCGAACCAGGTCACGAGGCTGTGCCAATGGCTCAACATGCGCCCTCCAGTGCCTGGCGCACGGCGTCGCGCACCACCTCGGCCGAGTTCCAGGGCAGGAAGTGGTTGCGTCCTTCGAGCAGCAGCGTGCGTACGCAGCGCGATCCCGTCAGGTGGGCCTGAATGAAGGCCACGTTGGCCACTGGCACCAGGTCGTCCTTCGTGCCGTGCACGATCAGCACCTTGGCGGTGATGCGCGGCAGCAGCAACGCCAGGGCCTGGAGCTCGGGCTTGAGCGCCATCAGCTCGGCGTTGGCGTTGCGCAGCACGCGTGGCAGCAGCGCGCGCACCGGCGCCCAGGCGCCGGCCCGCTGCATCGGGTGGGTTTCCTCCTGCGCCGGGTCGAGCGATGCCGCCAGCAGCACCAGGGCCGTCACGCGCGCGGGATGCTCGGCCGCCACACGGGCGACGATCGGCCCGCCCAGCGAATGGCCGAGCAGCACCACCGGGCGGCCATCGGCCGGCAGCATCGCGACGATGGCTGCCGCCTGTGCATAAAGCGACACCACAGCACCATCGGGGCCACTTTGGCCGAAGCCGGGCCGATCCAGTGCCACGACATCAAGACCCGGGGGCGGATCGAGCAGGTAGTCGGCCCAGGCCGTGGCCGAGCCCGGCGTGCCATGCACCAGCACGACGCGTGGGCCGGCCGGATCACCGGCGCGCAGGTAGCTGACATGCGTGTCCAGTGGCGCTCCGACCTGCAGCCTGTGGCGCAATGTGTGGGTGGCCGATTCGGGTGCCTGCGGGCCTGGCGGGGCGCAACCCACGCTGGCCAGCAACACGCTCAACCCGCTCCATAGACGGCCGCGCGACGGTGTGTGTGCACGGTGGCGAGACGGTAGCTGTGAGCGCTTGGCGGCAGGCGAACGAGGTGGTGGCATTCAGATGCTCGGGCGGGCACTGCGCAAGATGGCGCAGGCGGCGCCACGATACAGTCGCGCAAGAGTCACGCGCCTTACACGCTTCGCTGTAAGCATCCGCGCGGTCCAGCGACTCAACACAGACAGCGCCAGTCTGCCCAGGCGCAGCCCACACCATGACGCACTTCAATGCCGCTCTAGGCGCCACGCCACTGCAAGCCCGCCCAGTCCCAGCCTACAAGGCGCGCCTGGCACGAAGCCTGGCCGACCTGCAGGCCGCGCAGGCGCTGCGCTTCGCAGTCTTCAACATGGAGCTCGACGAGGGCCTGGTGCAGTCCTACGACACCGGCCTGGATGCCGACCCTTTCGATGCGGTGTGCGACCACCTCATTGTCGAAGACGAAGCCCTGGGCAGCGTGATCGGCACCTACCGGCTGCAGACCGGGCGGCGCGCCAGTCAAGCGCTGGGGTACTACAGCGAGCGCGAATTCGACTTCGCACCCTTCGAGGCCGTGCGCGGGCAGATCGTCGAGCTCGGGCGTGCCTGCATCCACCGCGACCACCGCAGCTTCGCGGTGCTGAACCTGCTGTGGAAGGGCATCGGCGGCTAT
>DASQFA010000659.1:0-6776 GCA_035633375.1 Rubrivivax sp. | reverse complement strand
CGCGGACAGGCACACGCCATGCTGGCCGGCACGCCCGTGGCACCGCCGCAGCTGGATGAGTTCATGATGCCCAGCGAGGCGCATCTGCGCCGCGAGGATCTGATTGCGCTGGGCTGGGACGAGGCCACGATCTATTCGCCGCGGGGCCGGCACCCGTGACCTGAACAAGGGCATGATGTGCCCGTATCAGCAGTGCCCTGCGTGGCGGGCCGCATCGAGGTGAACGCATGAACCTGGACACGACCCATCTCTTCGCCATTGCCGCCGCACTCGGCTGGGCCAGTGGCCTGCGCCTGTATGCGGTGGTCTTCTTCACCGGGTTGGCCGGGCTGCTGGGCTGGGTGCCGCTGCCCGAAGGCCTGACGGTGCTGCAACAGCCACTGATGCTGGGCGCCAGCGGCTTGATGCTCTTCATCGAGTTCTTCGCGGACAAGATCCCGGGGCTCGATTCGCTGTGGGACATGGTGCACACCGTGGTGCGAATTCCGGCGGGCGCGCTGCTGGCGGCCGGGGTGTTCGGTGGTGATCAGGCCAGCTGGGCGCTGATCGCCGGCCTGATGGGCGGCACGCTGGCCGCCACCAGCCATGTGGCCAAGGCGAGCACGCGTGCGGCAGTGAACACCTCGCCCGAGCCGTTCTCGAACATCGGCCTGTCGTTGCTGGGCGATGCTGCGGTGCCGGGCATGCTCTGGCTGGCCTGGGAGCACCCGATTTGGTTCTTCGTGGCCTTGGCGCTGGCCTTGCTGGTGATGCTGGTACTGACGGTGACGCTGATGAAGTTCCTGCGCCGCTTGCTCAACCGCTGGCGCGGTGGCCGCGCCGCAGTAGCTGCCGGCGGCTGAACAGCGCGCCGCCACGTCGCGATCTGCACAGGGTAGGAGCCCCTGCTCCAACAGCGATGGGTCGATCGGTCAGAATCGGTGCTTGCGAGTCAACCACTGCGCGATATCGGTCGCCCATCCTGCTGCTGCGCCCTTTGAATGAGCATGCCACCGCGCCTTCTTTACGCACAAGCGCAAGCCGCCAATGGCCTGCCGCCGCTTCGCCCCGAAGGCTTCGAGCGTGTGGCGCGCGCGCTGGCCGAACTCGGGCATGCGCATGCGCCGCGCTGGCTGGAGGTTGCCGCGCGCACCTCTCAGGAAGCGGCCGATGCCTTGGGCGTTTCGCTCGGGCAGATTGCCAAGAGCGTGGTGTTTCGGCGCACCGCCGACGACCAGGCGGTGCTGGTCATCGCCTCGGGCGACCGGCGCGTGGACGAGCGCAAGCTGGCTGCGATCGCAGGCGCGGTGGGCCGGGCCGACGCGCAGTTTGTCAAGCAGCGCACCGGTTTTGCCATTGGCGGTGTCTCCCCCATCGGCCTGGCAGGTGCGCCTTTGATGCTGATCGACCGCGAGTTGTCGCGCTTTGGCGTGATCTGGGCCGCGGCCGGCCATCCCAACGGCGTGTTCCAGCTCACGCCGGCCGATCTGCAAAGACTCACTGGCGCGCCGCTGGCCGACGTGGTGCAAGCATGAGCGCGCCGGGCCGCCCCCAAGCGCTCATACCGCAGCGTGCAGCGCGCAGGGTAGTCAAGTGAGCCCGACGGGCCGTCCCGAGGGCGAACTGCGCGGTGCGCAGCACGAAGGCAGCCCAGTGACCCCGCAAACTGCGGTGCCCAGCCCTTGCATCAATGTGTGCCGCATGGATGCGGCCAGCGGCCTTTGCGAAGGCTGCCAGCGCACGCTGGTGGAAATCGGTGCCTGGGCGTCGATGGGCGACGCCCAGAAGCGCGAGGTCTGGCGCCAACTCGAACAACGCCGCAAGGTGGGCATGCCGAGTCAACTCGAGACGCGCAAGGACTGCCCATGAAAGCGCTGAGCTTCTGGTTCGACCCGATCTCGCCCTATGCCTACCTGGCTTTCGAGCACCTGCCGCAGGCGCTGGAAGGCTGCTCCTACATGGTCGAGTACCGGCCGGTGCTGTTTGCCGGCTTGTTGGGCCAATGGGGCCAGAAGGGGCCGGCCGAGATCGAGCCCAAGCGAGCCTGGACCTTCCGCCAGGCGGCCTGGCTGGCGCACAACCTGGGCATCGAATTGGCCACGCCGACGCAGCACCCGTTCAACCCGTTGGCGCTGCTGCGCCTGGGCCTGGCCAGCGCGCCGGCTTCTGGGCAGCCAAACCGGCGCGTGGTGGAGTTGCTGATGCGCCATGTATGGCGCGGCGGCGCGGATGCGAACGACGCCGATCGCCTGCGTGCACTGCGCCAGGCCGTGGCACCCCAGCGCGACCCGGCCAGCGAGGAGGTCAAGGCCGAACTGCGCTCACAAACCGGCCTGGCCATCGAGCGCGGCGTCTTCGGCGTACCGACCATCGAGCTCGACGGTCGTCTGTTCTGGGGCCTGGACGCGTTGCCGATGGTGCGCGCCGCGCTGCTCGGCGACGCCTGGTTCGACGGCCCGGCCTGGGATGCGGCCGGTACGGCGCCGCCCGGGCTGCGGCGCCGCACATGAGAGCCTGAGGCCGCCAAGGCGGATGCGTGGCGGCCGCGGCGCCGATCAGTCGTCGCGCTTGCCTTTGCCTTTGCCCTTGCCTGGGCCACCGGCATAGTTGGTTTGGTACCAGTCTTCCTGAACGAAGTACACCGGCTGGGCACAGGCGTCGTACCTGTAGCAGTGTTTGCGCCAGTTCTTGGCATGCCCCGGCGGCACGCGCAGGTAGACGGGTTGCTGCACCACCTGCACCACGGGGGCCGCCACCACCACCGGCCGTGGATAGATCACCACGGGGTGTGGATACACCAGCACTGGCTGTACACCGACGCTGCCGATGTCGATACGGCCATACACGCCGGGCTGGTTGACCGAAATCGAAACGCCGACGTCGGTGCCGGCCTGGGCGGACATCGCGAGTGCAGTGAAGGCAAGTGACAAGCAAAGCCTTTTCATGGGCGTCCCTGAAGTTCGAGTCCCCTTCTAACGTCTTTGTGGCCCGCGAGGTGTACCCGCAGCACGGCTGCAGGTGTTACGGCCGGTAATTCCTGCGCACTTACTTCCAGGCGAAGTGCGGCTGCTCGAAATGCGCCACGCGCGTCGCCCGGCCCCAGATGCACAGCTCGCGGAACTGGTACAGGATGGCGGCGGTGGGGGCCGCGATCCAGCTGTCGCCCACCGGCATGCGCAACACCGGGTGCGCGCTGTCGTCGCGCTGCTCGAGCATGGGTGCGTCGGCGCGCAGGAATTCTTCCACCGGAATGCGATGGATGCTCTGCACCTCCTGCAGGTTCGGCGTCATCTCGCGTGCCGCGCCAGCCCACACCAGCACAGGCGTGATGACGTAGCCCGAGCGTGTGACAAAGTCGTCGAGCCGGCCGAGCACGTCGCCCGCGTCCAGGTGCAGCCCGACCTCTTCGCACAACTCGCGCAGCGCCGCCTGCTCGGGCGTCTCGCCGGCGTCGAGGCGACCGCCCGGCAACGCCCACTGCCCGGCATGGCTGCGCAGGCTGCCCGAGCGTCGCGTCAGCACCAGTGCGGCGCGTGTGCTCCAGTGCGCCGCATCGCTCAGCCCGGCCAGATCGGCACCATGGCCTTCGTCGGTGATGGCCACGGCCACCGCGGCGGCGTGCGCCGCCGGCGAAACCGCGGCCTGCACCGCGAAGCCGCGCAGGTGTTCGACGATGCGTTGCTTCAGCTGCGCATCACGCTGCATAAAGCCAGCTGCCGCTCACCAGCTGTTGCGCAACTCACGCAATTTGACGAACACCGTCTTCGCATCGGGTTGCGCGGGCAGCTCGGGAAAGCGCTCGCGCAGTGCGGCGACCAGGCTCGCACTGCCCAGCCTGAAGAAGGCATTGAAGGTCTTCTCGTCGGCCAGCGTGGTCACGAGCGAGTTTGCCGGGTCGTGGCCGGCCACCCGCGGCAGCCACGCCTTGGCGGCCGCGTTGTCCGGCTCGCGCGCCAGCGTGAACTTCAGGTTGTTCTCGATGTAGTCGTGGCCGGGATAGACCTGGGTGTTGTCGGGCAGCTTGGCCAGCTGTTCGACGAAGGTGGCGTACAGCGCCGCCGGGTCGCCGCCGTTGTGGCAGTTGCCGGCGCCGGCATTGAACAGCGTGTCGCCCGAGAACAGCGCGGGTTGCTCGGTGTGCGAGCGCAGGCAGATGTGGCACATGGTGTGCCCCGGCGTATCCAGGCATTCCAGCTCGACGCGCTTGCCGACCTTGATCACGTCGCCGGCCTTCAGGCCTCGGTCCACGCCGCGAATGCTGTTACCGGCACGGTGGTGCGCCAGCAGCTTGGCGCCGGTGGCGGCGACCACCGCGTCGTTGCCGCCGGTGTGGTCATGGTGTTCGTGGGTGTTCAGGATCTGCGTGATCTGCCAGCCGCGCAGCTTGGCCGCGTTCAGGCACTTCTCGTGGTCGAGCGGATCGATGGCCAGCGCCTCGCCGCTGTCCGGGCAGGCGATCAGATAGTTGAAGTTGCGGTAGGCGTTGCCGGTCCAGATGCGTTCGACGATCATGCCTTGCTCCCTGTGAAATGTGCCGCCTGAGGCCGGCATTGTAGAAAGCCGCCGCGCAGCGGCGCGCTCACCGACCCCGCGCTCGCTGCGCACTGCAAGGCCCGGCCGTGGCCAGCAGCGTGCCGACGATCGCGAACACGCTGCCCACGCCCACGTCGTACAGGCGCGTGGTGAGCAGCGGTGTCGGGCTGCCCACTTCGTGTTGCGCTAGGTCGGCGAGGAGCCATCAGGACCACGCTGCAGCCTGCCTGCGCGGGACCTCATAGGCCCGACATGGGCGGTCACCGAGCAAGCTTCAAGTTGCGGCATCGGGGTCTTGGCGGACGCCGCAGTGCCGGCGTGCATCGACTGTAGACGCCGGGGCACCATTCGTCATGCGACGGCTACGGTGTGGTGTCGCCTACGGTGGCCGCCGGGCTGACGGTCTAAGATGTGCCCTGCAAGCAGTGCCCAGGGCAGCCGCCGATGAAATTCAAGGACTACTACCAGACGCTTGGCGTCGCACGCGAGGCCAGCGCCGAGGACGTCAAGCGCGCCTATCGAAAGCTGGCGCGCAAGTACCACCCCGACCTGAACAAGGGCGCGGATGCGGAGGCCAGCTTCAAGGAGCTGGGCGAGGCCTACGAGGTGCTGAAGGATCCGGAAAAGCGCGCCGCCTACGACGACGTCGGCAAGCGTTGGCAGGGCGGTGCCGGCGCCGAGCCGCCCCCGGGCTGGGACAGTGGCTACGAATTCCGTGGCGCCGACAGCGCAGGCGACTTTGGCGATGGACGCGACTACAGCGACTTCTTCGAGGCCCTCTTCGGGCAGCGCCAGGGCGCCGCGCACGCGCGCAGCCGCACCCCGCCACGCGCGCAGGATCACCATGCCAAGGTCGCCATCGACCTGCTGGACGCATATCAGGGCGCCAGCCGCGGCATCCGCCTGCAGGTGCCCAAGCTCGACGCGAGCGGGCGCATGGTGATGACCGAGCGCACGCTCGACGTGGCCATCCCGGCGGGCGTGCGCGAGGGCCAGCACCTGCGCCTGGCGGGCCAGGGTGCACCCGGATTCGACGGCGCGCCGCCGGGCGACCTGTACCTGGAAATCGTCTTCAAGCCGCATGCGCTGTTTCGCGTCGATGGGCAGGACGTGTTTTTCGACCTGCCCGTGGCGCCGTGGGAGGCGGCGCTGGGTGCCGTCGTCGATTCGCCCACTCCCGAAGGCACAGTGCAACTGAGCATTCCTGCCGGCTCCAGCGCGGGGCGCAAGCTGCGCCTGAAGGGCAAGGGCATTCCGGGCAAGGTGCAGGGTGACTTGTATGCCGTGCTGCAGATTGCCATGCCGCCCGCCACTAGCCCGCAGCAGCAGCAAGCCTGGCGCGACCTGGCCAAACTGCAGGATTTCAATCCACGCGCCGCCATGGGGGTGAAATGACACGCACCAACCTGACCATCCTGCAATGCAAGGTGGTGGAAGAAGAGGTCGAGCTGTCGCTGGCCGAACTGTGCCGTGCCTGCAACGCCGACACCGGGCTGATCGCGCAGCTCGTCGACCAGGGGCTGATCGAGCCACGTGGCAGCGCGCCGCAGGCCTGGGTCTTTGGCGGAGCCAGCCTGCGCCGCACCCGCACCGCCGTGCGCTTGATGCGCGACCTGGAACTCAACCTGCCCGGCGCGGCCCTGGCGGTGGACCTGCTCGACGAAATCAACCGACTGCAGCAGGCGTTGCAAGCCGCCGCAGGCGCACATCGACCGGGCTGAGGTGCTGTACGGCCCGGTCTGGCCTTTGTGGCCGAGCCACCGATCGATGGCAGCTTGCGTGGCAAAGCCTGCAGTGCGTGCGCTGAGCAGGTCCAATCCCCCCTGCGGGGCTGCCCTGCCGGGTCTTGTGCAGAATCCGGCCACTACACCCGAGGAGCTTGCGCATGACGGACGATCCGCGCTGCTGCGGCAGCGGCACCTGCATCATCGACGCCGAAGGCCGGTGCTGGTGCGGCCAGCAGTGGGACGGCCTGAAGATGAGCCACGCGCCGCTGGCGCCGACTACGGCGACTGCGCCGACTGCGCCCGAGGCCACGCCCACGAGGCCGCACCCGCCGGCCGAAGGCGCCGCATGAGAGTCTGGCTGATGGCGCAAGGCCGTGCCAGGCGCTGGCTGCCGGGCTTGTCGATGGCCGGGCTGCTGATGCCGGGCGCGCTGGTTGCCGCGCCCGTCAGCGAAGCGCATGTACGCTGCGTGCGCAGCCTCGTCCAGTCACAAATCGACGCCTTTTCCCCCAACGACGCCGAGCGTGCGTCCTCCTG
>DASQFA010000658.1:0-2631 GCA_035633375.1 Rubrivivax sp. | reverse complement strand
CTCATCGATTCCCCGCTGGCACTCGGCCAGGCCGCGCGCGCGGCCCGCAAGCAGTTGGGCCTGACGCAACCCCAGCTCGCACTGGCCGCGGGCGTGGGCGTGCGCTTCATCGTCGATCTGGAGGCCGGCAAACCCACGTTGCGGCTGGAGAGCATCCTGCGCGTGCTCCACGCCCTGGGCGGCACCCTGGCCGTGAGCGGACTGTCATCAGGCACCTGATCGCGAAGCCATGCCCAAACAACTCGAAGTCTGGCTGCTGGGCTCGCACGTCGGCACGCTGATGCAAGTGGATGGGCGTCCGGTTTTTGCGTACGCCGCGACGTGGTTGCAACGCGCAGCGGCCGGCGCGGCAACCGTTCCCCTCTCGCAGTCCCTGCCACTGCAAGCCGGGCCCTTCGACGACCGCGCCACTCGCCCGTTCTTTGCCGGCCTGCTGCCCGAAGGCGAAAAGCGCCGCCTCGTCGCCAAGGCACTGCAGGCCTCGCGTCAGAACGACTTCGCCCTGCTAGACGGCATCGGCGGCGAATGCGCCGGCGCCGTCACCTTGCTGGCGCCCGGCCAAACGCCTACCGCGCCCATCCAACACGCCACGGTGCGCTGGCTCGATGAGCGGGCCCTGCTGCACCTGCTCGACGAGATGCCGCAGCGCCCCATGCTCGCGGGCCAGGAAGGGCTGCGCCTGTCGCTGGCCGGTGCGCAAGACAAGCTGCCCGTGGTGGTTGAGCCGGCCGCTGGCAATGTGCCACTGCGCATTGGCCTCCCTCTTTTCGGCGCGCCCAGCACCCACATCCTCAAGCCGGCCATCGCCGGGGTGGACGGCAGCGTCTTCAACGAAGCCTTCTGCATGACCCTGGCCGGAGCGCTGAAGCTGCCCGTGGCCCCGGCGCAGATCCAGCGCGTGGCCGGCCGCACCGTGCTGCTGGTTCAGCGCTACGACCGCGTGCCGAGCACCGATGCGGCCGGCGCCGTGCAGCCCGCGCGCCTGCACCAGGAAGACTTCTGCCAGGCCATGGGCGTACCGCCCGAACACAAGTACCAGAACGAAGGTGGCCCCGACCTGGCGCAATGCTTTGCGCTGCTGCGCCGCGCCACGCGCCCCAGCGCGCCGCACACGCTGGCGCTGCTGGACTTGGTGGTGTTCAACGCCCTGATCGGCAACCACGACGCGCACGGCAAGAACTTCTCGCTGCTCTACGGCCCGGCAGGCACCGGCCTGGCGCCGTTGTACGACGCGCTGTGCACCGCGGCCTATCCGCAGCTCACCGACAAGATGGCCATGAAGCTCGGCGGCAAGTACCGTTTCAGCGAGGTCATGGCCCGACATTGGGAACAGTTCGCCCGCGATGCCGGCCTGTCCCCCGCTCAGGTGAAGAAGCGCGTCATCGACATCGCACGGCGCCTGCCCGACATGGCGCACCAGATCCGTGCCGGCTTCGAAGCGCACGGCTATGGCAGCCCCGTTCTGAGCCGGATCGTCGCGCTGGTCGAACGGCGCTGCGCCTTGACCCTACGCCGCCTGACCGACACGAGCACTTCCGCATGAACAAGACGCCCTCCGAGGGCGGCCTGTCAGCCCGTCGTGGCCACGCCCGAATCGCCATCGTCCGCCTCGGCTTCGGGCCACAGCGCCGGAAAGTAAAAGCGCAGCGCCTGCAGCGGCAAGCCAAAGCGCAGCGGGCCTTGCGGCGAATCGCTGACCAGCAGGCGCCGCTCCAGCAGCGCCTTCAGCACCGTGCCGGCCGTGCGCTCGCCCAGGCCCGTCATGGCCTTGAACTCGCCACGCTCCAGCGCGCGGTCGGTCACGAACAGGTAGTGCAGCGGCCGCAGCGCCGCCAGGCGCACGCCCGAGCGCAGGGTCTGCTCCTCGTACGCCAGGCAGGCGGCGATGCGCCGCTCCATGTCGCCCAGGCGCAGCAGCCCGGCCATGAAGTCCACCTGGTCCTGGCAGACCGACAACACATAGCCGATCCAGTCGACCAGCGCCTGCTGGCTCAGGTTGCCACGGCCATCCAGATCGCCGCGGCGCGGCTCATCGGCGGCGGCCAGCAGCGCGTAGTAGCGCTCGGTGCTGCGGGCAAAGCCCCGCAACGGCGACCACAGCCCGCCGCTGTAGCCCAGCGCCGCCAGCAACGCGTGCGTGTGCAGCCGCATCACGCGGCCGTTGCCGTCGATGAAGGGGTGCACCCAGCTCAGGCGATGGTGCGCGGCCGCCAGCGCCAGCAGCGCGGCCTCGCCACGGCGCGTGCCGCCGTACACGTCGGCCCAGCGTTGCAGCAGCGCCGGCACCGCGGCAAAGGCAGGCGCCACATGCTGGCCCACGCGGACCTCGCGTTGGCGCCACTGGCCAGGCACGATGGTTTCGCCGTCGCCAGTGCGCAGGTCCTCCACCGGCAGGCGGCCGAACAGCTCGCGGTGCAGGTCGGCCACCGCATCGGCGCCGTACAGGCGCTGGGCGCCTTCGACGCCGACGTAACGGGCCTCGATGGCCACCTCGGCATCGATGTGCGCCACGGCCAGCCGCTGCCTGGCGGCCAGCTCGCGGTTGGCTGAAAAATCCCGCCGTAACGCCTGCTCGATCTCGAACGGCCGGGTGTGCTGGCCCTCGATGCGGTTGGAGTAGTAGGAGTTCAT
>DASQFA010000657.1:0-7819 GCA_035633375.1 Rubrivivax sp. | reverse complement strand
GTACGTGCCCTGCAGCATCAGCACGGCACAATGATCTGCCAGGCGCCTGACCTGGGCAGCCAGGTGCACGGCCGCCGGGGCATGCAGGTCCAGCGGGTGGTCGGTAGAGTCCCCGGAGATCACGGCGGCGTGCACACCGAGTGCGATGGCCCGGTCGATCGCAGCACCGAAGCAGCGATCGGCCTCGGCCAGCGTGCGGGTGCCGTAGTGCAGGTCGGAGAAGTGCGCAATGCGGATCATGTGGGACTCCTTCACGACGCGGCCTGCAGTTCGCTGGCGATCTTGTCGAGATAGCCCTGCGGATCGTTGCGGTAGCGCTCGAGTTCGAGCCACGCCCGGGCGCGCCCGTGCGGGTTGAGCTTCCAGCCCGTGCCCCAGCGGCGATCGGCATAGCTCAGGTACCGCTCGGGGGCGATTTCGCCACCTTGCAGGCAGGCCATCAGTTGCGCGAGGGTCGGGGGTCCATCGACCGGTGGCGCCTCGGCCGGCAGCGGCGACACTGTCGATGGGGCTGGCGCTTCCAGTGCGCCGACCGGTGCCGACCTGGCGTCGGCCACGCTTCGATCACGTTGAAGGACCTGGCTGGCCAGATGCGCCTGCACGAGCGTGGCCTCGATGTCCTCGTTCTGGCGCAGCAAGCTGCTCACGTCCACCGGCGCCTCCAGGTCGGTGATCCACTGCGGCACACGCACGGCCCGCCCGTGCTCGTCGATGTGAGCCACCTCCATCAGCGTCTTGCTCAGGTAGAACGGCGTGCGCTGCCGGTCCAGGAAGCCCGAGATGCGACCCCCGCGAAGGAAGGCGACGGTTTCGAACTTGCGGATCGCAGCGTTCATCGCGTAGAAGCTGTTGGTGAGCAACTCGAACGCGCTGATCGAGCGGATGCCGGGGATGAAGAACAGGAAGCGGCCGCTGAGGTTGCACTGGCGCTGCTGGTACTCGCGGCAGACCTCCGGTTCGCACACACCGCCGTGGTCCTCGCGGGTTACGGTCTTGCGTCCACCGAAGAGACGGATCGTGCGCCGTCCCGTGTCATCCACAGGCACCGGCGCATGGGTCATGCAGTGCCGCACCCGGCCATCGGCCGAGTACTGCGACCAGTAGCGCTTCTCCTGCGCTCCCCAGGCCGCGAGTTCATGGGGCATGACCGTCTGCCAGCGGTCGGCGGGAAACACCACCGGGAAGCGGTACAGGCGCCGGCCCTCACCCCGGTCCTCGCCATGGGCTTCGAGAATCTGCCCGGCGATCTGCGGGTTGGCGAAGTCCTGCGCGCGCACGGTGAACCACTGGACATTGCGCGGCACCAGCGGCGTCTTCAGATCGGGCAAGGCTTCGGCCAGGGTGCGCTCGATCTGCTCGAAGGACTGACCCGTCGCCACCCCCTGCTCATAGATTGCCTGTGCCTGGGGCTGTGCAGCCGCCTTGCGGGTGAGCACCTTGATGCCGGCGCGGATTTTGCCTCCGGTGGGGATGCGGGCGGGGCCGTGCCCCAGCAGGGTCGGTGCAGCGATCGAACCGCCTTGCTCGATGAGAACATGTTGTGTGGTGGGAAGGGCCATATCGGCGCTCCGTCATGAACGTCGGGACATTCCGACGATTCATGCTCTCGCGAAAATCGGGCTCGTCAACTCCTTGCGGCAAGGTCCCGCCCCATAGCAGCTGCAGCATGCTGGCCGCCTGTATCGCAACCACGGCACGGCACAGCCATCAACACCCTCCCGCGCACGATGAGCCACTCCGACCGCCCTACCCTGCGCCACGAAACTCCGGCCTTGATCGCCGCATTGAGCGACAGCGCACTGCGCCACGCCAGCAGCACGGCGATCTTCCAGCACGGCAAGGCCTACGCGAGCTGCGGTGCGGTGCAGGTGCTGTCCGAGGAATCCGGCAACACCCCGGCGATCTACGCCGAGGTCACCGGCACCGATACCTATGCGGCGGAAGTGTGGCTCGGGACCTGCCGTCGAGCTGACGATGCCCGAGAAGACCGGCTGAATGTCAGGTATCGGGCGTCAAGCCGAGCTGCCGGATTCGGCCATGAGCGGGCACTCCTCGCAGGCTCCTTCAGGGTGGTCCAACCGCACCCCGCAACTGACCGCGATCGTGTCCCAGGGCGTGGCGACATCCGCAGCGACACGAGTGGCCGCTCGTGAAGATGTCTTGCCAAGCAACAGCAGCCAAGGGAAGGGTATGCAGCGGCCAGTTTGCGGCCTTGCCATTACTATCAATATTTGATAATCTGGTCAGATACACAACGTTCGAGGTCGTGCAATGCCCTCAAGCTACGTCATCGGCGAGCATTTCGAAGCCTTCGTCAAGGCGCAGATTCAGCAAGGGCGCTATGCGAGCGCCAGCGAAGTCATCCGCGATGGTCTGCGTGCCCTCGAGGAGCGCGAGAAGTTTCGAGCAATGAAGCTCGAAGCGCTGCGCGCGGAAATACAGCGCGGCGCTGACAGCGGGTCTGGCATTCCGGCGGCGGAGGTCTTTGCCGGCGTGCGTGCCCGCTTAGCCCGGGAGGGCACTGGCCGCTCCGGGCAGTCATGAAGGTCAACTTCTCGCCCGCTGCCCAAGCCGATTTGCTGGATATCGCGCTCTACATCGCCCAGGACAGCCCAACGCGCGCTCTGAGCTTTGTCGATGAGTTGGAGGCCAAGTGTCTGCGGCTTGGCCAGGTATCAGGCATCGGCACTGCCCGCCCGGAGCTCGGCGATGGCCTACGCGTGCTGCCACATGGGAACTACCTGATCTTCTACCGTGACCACGAAAGTGGTCTCCGCATCGAGCGCGTCATGCACGGAGCGCGGGATATCGGCGGCGACGATTTCGACGCAGATCGCTGATTTCCACGTCTGAGATTTGCGACACGCAAGCCGTTGATTTCAAGGCAGTACGGAAGCGTCGCAAGACTTACCCTTTGCGGGACCCAGCACCGCCAACGGCTGCTTCCGAGCAACGACATCGGCTCGTCGGCAGGCAGCAATGGGTCGGTTGCCGACGCACACGAACGGCCGCTGACCGGCGCTCAAATTTTTTTTGATCGGCACGCCTACACCGCCCGGGCGTGACCGACCGCCCCCGCTGCACTGCTGTCGCTCAAAGCCGCGGATCGGGTGACTGCAATCTGGCGCATTGCTGACCTTCAAGGTGCGTATGCCAGCGGCAGCAGTGGGTCGGATGTTGCCCATCGAACGCATTGATTGCCCGCCGTACTGCGGTCATCGACATTGACGCGCCAGATAGCCACCACGTAGCCGTGACGTTCACGGCCATTTCGTGCCAGTTGAGGCCGCTCGCTGGCGTTGCCCGCCCGCGACTGCGACAAACGCTGAGCTCGCCGTCCAGATCACGGCGGCGACGTGCCTGGCGAGTCATGTCGCACCCGCCTTCGTGCGCGCCGATGCGCTCGACCTGCGACAACCCCTGCTCCGCAATAGGTGTCCAGGCGCTTCGAACGATTCGACCGCTCGATGAGGACGATATCGGCGAACTTCTGTCAGTGCGTCGCGCTGACCATCACGGCCGGCACCGAGAGTTCACGTCCTACGACAGCCCGCGCATAGAGATAGCTTTCGCGAGCCGTATCGCTGAGTTGATCCATATCTACATTTCCGGCGGCATCGCATGGGAATGCGTAGGCACGTCCCGCATCAAAAAGTGACTGGAAGCGCAACTCGTAGTGCGCTGTTTCGGATAACGTCAACCGTGCTGCGTCCATAACCTGCTTGCCTGCTGTGGGCCTCATGGTGGTCACTTTCGACACAAGCGTAGGCGGTGCCAGGCCCCTTTGCCATGCCCTATTCAGGGGGGTCGAACTCACACCGCGATGTCACCCTCATCCGGTCGGGGCGTCAGTCTGCTTTTTGGTGTTGAATCCGAGGATGTGGCCGCGAGCTCAGGGTCGACGGCGGGTCCTCGGTGAACTGAGCCTGCTGTACTGAGCCAGCCGTCCATGGCGACTCGCCACACGCCCAGCAGCCCACAGCAATGTGGCCCTGCGCTGTCCAGTGATCCAGGCATGATGGCCTGCACCGACGATGGCAGCCCGGCGCGCTGCAGCCATAGACCGGGCTGCAAGCGCGAGAATCCGGTCGCAGCCGATCTGCATTGCGCATGAAGCTCTTCCTCTCGTATCCATCCGGCCAGCGTGATCTGGCCGAGAGGCTGACGTTTGCGCTGGAAGCCGAGGGCCACGAGGTCTTCATCGATCGCAGCGAGTTGAAGGCCGGCGAATCGTTCCACCAGCGCTTGCGCGAGTCGATTCTCGGCGCCGATGCCATGGTGTTCCTCGTCACACCCGATTCGGTGCGACCCGGGAGCTATGCGTTGGCGGAACTGAACATCGCGCAGCAGCATTGGCGCCGGCCGAGCGGCCGCGTGCTACCGGTCGTCGTGTCGCCGACGCCGATTGCCGCGATGCCACCCTACCTGACCGCGGTGACTGTCCTGGAACCCCGCGGCGATGCCGTCGCCGAGATCGTGGCAGCAGTGGCACAGTTGGCCCCGCCTTCGCGTGCCTGGCGCAAGTGGTTGGTGGGTGGCGCTGCGGTACTGGCCATTGCGGTGGTGGGCATCTTCCTGATCTCGCGTCAGGCCGAGCAGGCTGCCGCTGACGCTGCCCGGCATGCCGCGGAACAACGCGACCTGGCCCAGGCCATGTCGGCGCGCGAACTGTGCTTCACCGGCGGCCACACCGTGGCGCTGGCGCAGTTGAACGAGATGGCTGCACGCATCCCAGTTCTGGCCCCCGTGCTCGACGCGCGGGAGGACTGTGCGATGCGCTGGCTGCGCGACATGCGAGCCGTGGCCGGCAAGCAGACGTTCAGCGAACAGGTCGCGCAGGCGCAGCCGCTGCTGTTCCAGGGAATGGCCCGCGCTGCGGCCAACGAAAGAATGGCGAACCTGCGCGCACACATCGGCTGGGGCGAGTATCTGCGCAGCCGCGACGGCATCGCCGGGGTGGACCCCGTCCCGCATTGGAAGCGCGCTCTCGCCGAAGATCCGGGCAATGCCTATGCCCACGCGATGTGGGCGCGCCAACTGCTCGACAAGCCTGGCCGCTTCGACGAGGCCCGAACTCACTTTGCGGCGGACGTCTCCCAGCGGTCAGAACCGACCCTTCGTGCGCGCATTGCAGTTCAATACGCTGCTTCCCGGTCCGAACGAAGACCCGGCGTACGCCCTCGCGGTTGCCGACGAGATGCGCCGCGGCAAGGAGGCCGTCCGGCCCGATCATCGCGACAGGTTCTGGACCAACGCGTTCGGCATGCGGATGCTCGAACCCGACGCTCGTGCCGCCGTGCTGTCGTCATTGCCGCCGCCGGACCTGCTGGCGACCTTCATCTGGCTCTTTCCGGACGCCGAGGTCAGCTTGGAACGACGCCCAATGTGGCGCTTCAATCTGGCGTCGTTGCAGGCCAACAAGGGCGACACGGCCGCGGCGCGCAAGGTTTTCCAATCCTTGGTTGGCGAATTGCAGGCCAAAGGGCAGGTCGGACGCCTTCTCGACGAGGCTGAGCGCGGTCTCGCCCAGTTGGGCGCAGCCACTGCAGGGAAGACGGAGGCGGTCAAGAGGCAGGCAAGGTGAAGCGCCACCTCGAGGGCGCCTCCGGCAATTGCGCTATGCACCTCGATGCAGACCAGCGCAACGCACGCAGGCATAGGACGCCATCATCGCGATGTCGGCACTGGACGCCTGGCGAAGGCGTGCGCGCACGGAATGACTCGGACAGTGTTCGCAGCGTCATTCTAGGGATTCCAACGGCAGGTTCATGGCGCAAGATCGCCACTTCCCCATGCGAATGCCCATCACCCCCGGCCGATCCATGATTCGCCGCAAGATCAATATTCCCTTCAAGATCGTCTGGCGCATGACCGCGCCCGATCCGGTGGTCGTAGACATCGATCTGAGTGAACCAAGGTCCGTCGCCATGGCGCCGCTGGGCATGCCAGACAGCGGCTGGCTGGAGTCATCGCGCGACTTGCTTCATGGACTGCGAGTGCGCGAGACGCCCATTGACACGCTGCCGGAAGACCTGGTCGAGGCATTTACCAGGAGCAAGCGTTGAATTGAACCAGCCCGTTCGAGTGATTCAGTGCGCTGGCGTCGCCGCGCCACGCACCCGGCGCACGGCGCTGCTGGTGCGTGACGTCCTGAACCTGCTGCTGCGCTCGGACCGGTTGATCGAATGAGGCGTCGCTCACTTCTCGGTGCTATTGGCGCCCTTGCCGCCGCCCTGCGGCGCGCTGAGGCGCAGGATGCCGTGCGCCGCATCGGCATCCTCTTACCCGGTACGGTCGCGCCAGGGTCCCACTACCCCGAGCCGTTGATGGCGGGCCTGCGCGAACTGGGGTGGATCGAAGGCCAGAACCTGAGCGTTGAACGGCGCGTTGCCGCCGACCAGGTCGAGCTCCTGCCCGCAATGGCCTTGGACCTGGTCGCCAGAGGCGTGGAGCTGATCGTCACGGTGGGCACACCGGCGGCGCTGGCGGCGCGCAAGGCCACCGCCACGCTGCCGATCGTCATGGCGACCATCGGCGACCCGGTCAGCGCGGGCCTGGTGCAAAGCCTGGCCCGTCCGGGTGGCAACGTCACCGGCAACACGTTCATCGAGCCCGACCTCAGTGCGAAGCGCCTACAGCTGTTGAAGGAGCTGTTGCCGGAGGCGACACGCATCGGCGAGTTGATGAATCCGGCCAATCCGGCACTGGAGATGTTGCGCGCCGGAGAAGCTGAAGCCTTGAAGCAGGTGGGCCTGCAGGCGGTGTTTGTCGATGCGTCCAGTGCCGAGGCACTGGACGCCGCGTTCGATGAACTGAAGCGCCAGCGCGTGCAGGCGCTGGTGGTGCATGCCGATTCGTTGTACTTGTCGAACCGCGCGCGCATCATGGCGCTGGCCCTGCAACATGGGCTTCCCAGCATGGCCGAGGGCCGAGCGTTCGTCGAAGCCGGTGCGCTGATTTCGTATGCCCCCAGCTCGGCCGCGATGATGCGCAACGCGGCCGTGTTCGTCGACCGGATCTTCAAGGGCGCCAGCCCTGCCGACCTGCCGGTGCAGCGGCCGACGCGGATCGAACTGGTCATCAACCTGAAGACTGCCAAGTCCCTGGGCATCGAGTTCCCGATGGCGTTGCGGCTGCGCGCCGACGAGGTGATCGCATGAAGCGACGCGGCTTCGTGATCGCCACTGCCGTCCACGGCCCCGGTGCGGACCAAGCGCCCGTGCCGGTGCCGGCGCCCATCAACATGGCCTACGCGCTCGCCGGCGTCAAGCCGCAGTCAGCCTGACTCGCACCCATCCGCACGCGCCGGCAATCGACGTGCTGGACCTTGTCATGAAGGGCCGCACCAAAAAAGTTCTTGACTTCGCTGGCGCGGACGTAACGAATGGCGGCCCCGCGGCACCTACTAGCGCGCCGTTCGGACAGCTGCTCGCTTCAGCATTCGACGAGGCGATGACGTCAACGGAGTGCAAGACGTTCACAGGCGCGACGACGCGACGGCGGCTTTCGGGGGAGGAATCTGGGATGTTGTCAGACCGGTTTGGGACGATTGCTGGCCCACCCCAACGACCGCTGACCGGCACCCGATTCTTTTGGCTCTGGGACTCCGATCTCGCCCGGAGGTGACCGGCCGCTTCTATGGGGACTCGTTTGTCAAGCCCTTCTTGGTGGCGCGCGAGGCCATGTTTGCGCGCGTACCGGTGTGGCTTGACCAAAGCATCTGGCAGATCGGAGGTCGGGGTACGAGGAAGGTTCGAGCCAGTGCTCGAACGAGCTTCTATCCGTGTCGGACGCAGGCGTCCGACACCACATGCAACAT
>DASQFA010000656.1:0-2742 GCA_035633375.1 Rubrivivax sp. | reverse complement strand
GCGGCGCCACCACGGTGACGCTCGGGCGCATGAAGGAAGTCGGCTTCTCCACGCTGACCTTCGTCGACGGCACCGGGCTGCTGATCCGCAACTCCACCACCGGCACCTCGTTGATGGACCTGGCCAACAAGAAGATCGGCGTCATCGCCGGGACCAGCAACGAGCGCGCCATAGCCGAAGCGCTGAAGTCCAGGGTCGTGACCGCCACCGTGGTGCCGGTGAAGACGCGCGAGGACGGGCTGGCGCAACTGGAAGCCGGCAGCATCGACGCCTTCGCCAGCGACCGCGTGCTGCTCGTCGGCCTGGTCGCCAAGGCCAAGGATCCGAAGACACTGGCGCTGCTGAGCGATGCGCTGTCGTACGAGCCCTATGCCATCGTGCTGCCGCGCGGCGACTGGGCGATGCGCCAGGCGGTGGATGCGGGCCTTGCGCAGATCTACAAGAGCAGCGCGTTGCCCGAGCTCTACAACCGTTGGTTCGGCGCCCTCGGTCGCCCGAGCCCGGTGCTCGAAGTCATGTTCGCCCTGGGGCGCCTGCCTGAGTGACCCAGCGCCGCGCCATCATCTCGCCCATGCGCATGGCGCCGCCCGGCATCCAGCCGGGGTTGAACTGCAGCCCGCCTTGCGGGAACAGCAGCACCACGGTCGAGCCGAGCAAGAAGCGGCCCATCTCGGCGCCCTGTGCCAGTTCGACCGTCGCGTCCTCGTAGCGCCATTCGCGCAAATGCCCGGGGCGCGGCGGGTTGACCACGCCGTGCCACACCGTGGCCATGCTGCCGACGATGGTGGCGCCCACCAGCACCAGCACGAAGGGGCCGGCGGCGCTGTCGAAGACGCACACCACGCGCTCGTTGCGCGCAAACAGCCCCGGCACGCCGCGCGCGGTGCTCGGGTTCACCGAGAACAGTTCGCCGGGCACATGCAGCATGCGTGTCAGCCGGCCGGCGCAGGGCATGTGGACACGGTGGTAGTCCTTCGGGCTCAGGTACAGCGTGGCGAAATGGCCGTCGTCGAACTGAGCGGCCAGGTCGGCGTCGCCGCCGACCAGCGCGCGCGTGCTGTAGGCGTGGCCCTTGGCCTGGTAGATCTGGTCGCCGCGGATGCGGCCGAACTGGCTGATCGTGCCATCCACCGGGCATACCAGGTCGGCGTGTGCCAGCGGCCGGGCGCCGGCCTTCAGCGCACGCGTGAAGAAGTCGTTGAAGCTCTCATAGGCGGCGATGTGGGGCTCGGCGGCCTCGGCCATGTCCACGCCGTAGCGGCCGACGAACCAGCGGATCAGCCGCGTCGTACCTGCGCCGCGCTGCGCCGACGCCACGCGCCCGGCCAGCGCGGTGAGCGCGCCCTTGGGCATCAGGTATTGCGGCCACACGGCCAGGCGATCGTTGGGCACGGGGGTTCGGGCATCGAAGCGGCGCGCGATTGTATATAGAGCGTCCGCATGGCCAGCCCTTGCGCTGGCCAGCCGCTGCACTGGCCAGCCGACATGGCCAGCCGCTGCACTTGACACGTTGGCATATGTACATACAATGTCCATGTACATACTTGGCTTGTGGAGGAAGGCAAATGGCCGCTGCAACAGAGCGCATCGTGGTGCAAGCCACCGCACAGGACAAGAAGGCCATTGCCTCGAAGGCGAAGAAGCTGGATTTGCCCATCTCGGAACTTATGCGGCGCGGCGCATTCGCCTACGAGTCCGATGCCGCAGATGTCGAGCTCTCCGCCCTGGCTGACGCCGCAAGGGTTGCCGCCGATCGTGCCGGCGCGGCAATCGACGACGCGTTGAGTTTCATCGACGCCAGCAACAAGCGCATCGCAGCGATGGAGTCCAAGGCAGCCAAACGAAAGGCCGCCTGATGGGTGTCACCGAGAAGGTCTGGGGCGCCTTGACATCGATGATCAAGCTGGAAGACAAAGTTGACCGGCAAGCCGAGGCCATGAAGTCGCAGCAGCAGAAGATCGAAGACCTCACGGGCAGGGTGATCAGGCTCGAGG
Source organism: Rubrivivax sp. (assembly GCA_035633375.1). Classification (GTDB taxonomy): domain Bacteria; phylum Pseudomonadota; class Gammaproteobacteria; order Burkholderiales; family Burkholderiaceae_C; genus Rubrivivax. The sequence continues at coordinate 748 of DASQFA010000656.1, read as the reverse complement.
CGCAACTGGAGCTGCTCACCGGCGCCGCGCTGGTCAAGAGGCTCAATAGCGCCCCCAGACCTTCCGCTTCGCGTCAGGCCCCCCGAGCGGGATGAGCAAACTTCGGGCGGCCGTGCGTTTGCTCAAGAGCGAATAGGCGTCGAAGCGCGGCGCGCGATCGTGCAGAGCGCCTCTCGGCTCAGGCCTTAGCATGAGCGCTCCATCCTGAATGGCAGGCTTCATGAGCGACCCGACGACGCAACCCCGCAGACCCCTGTCGCACCTGCGCGTGCTGGACCTGTCGCGCGTGCTCGCCGGCCCGTGGTCGACGCAGAACCTGGCCGACATGGGCGCCGAGGTGATCAAGGTCGAGCGGCCCGGCGACGGCGACGACACGCGCGCCTGGGGCCCGCCGTTCTTCGGCGCCGACAAGGACGCCGGCATACGCGGCGATTCGGCCTATTTCCTGTCGGCCAACCGCGCCAAGAAGTCGATCACCTGCGACCTGGCCTCGGCCGAGGGCCAGGCGCTGATCCGTGCGCTGGCCGAGAAGAGCGACATCGTGGTCGAGAACTACAAGGTCGGCACGCTGGCCAGGTACGGGCTGGACTACGACAGCCTGCGCGCTGTGAACCCGCGGCTGATCTACTGCTCGGTCACCGGCTTCGGCCAGAGCGGACCCTATGCGCCGCGCCCCGGCTACGACTTCGTGTTCCAGGGCATGGGCGGGCTGATGAGCATCACCGGCGTGCCCGACGGCCAGCCGGGG
>DASQFA010000655.1:0-10406 GCA_035633375.1 Rubrivivax sp. | reverse complement strand
CCGCCGTTCGGGTTGGTCTTGGCCATGTTGAACTCAAGGCCACGAGCCACTGCGATGGCCTGTGCCGCAAAGGCCTCGTTGGCCTCGATCACGTCCATCTGGTCCAGGGTGAGCCCGGCTTTCTTCAATGCCGCCTTTGTGGCAGGTATCGGGCCTTCACCCATGATGTCGTTCTTCACGCCGGCCACCGCATAGGAAACCAGGCGCGCCATCGGCTTGTGACCCCCCGCAGCCGCCACCGCCGCGTCGGCCAGGACCATGAATGCCGCGCCGTCGTTGATGCCCGAGGCGTTGCCGGCGGTCACCGAACCGTCCTTCTTGAACGCCGGCTTCATCTTGCCCAGTGTTTCCATCGAGGTGGCGGGTTTGACATGTTCGTCAGTCTCGAACACGACATCGCCCTTGCGCGTCTTCTTGACGTACTGGACGATTTGCGACTTGAAGCGCCCTTCGGCGATTGCCGCTGCAGCACGGCGGTGCGATTCCACCGCCAGCGCATCCTGATCCTCTCGGGTGATGCCCCATTTGGTGGCCAGGTTTTCGGCCGTCATGCCCATATGACCAGCGCCAAAGGGGTCGTTCAGGATCGCCACCACCGAATCGATCAGTGCGGTGTCGCCCAAGCGCGCGCCGTTGCGTGCCGTCGTGGACAGGTAGGCACCGCGGCTCATCACTTCGACGCCCCCACCGATACCGTAGTCGTAGTCACCCAGCAGAATGTTCTGCGAAGTCGTCACGATCGCCTGCAGACCAGAGGAGCAAAGGCGGTTCACCGCCATCGCCACCGATTCCATAGGCAGCCCGGCCTGGATCGCCGACACGCGCGCCACATAGGCATAACGAGTGTCGGTGGGAATGGTGTTGCCCACGGTCACGTAACCGATGGCCTTGGGGTCCACACCGGATCGCGCGACCGCCTCTTTCATGACCGTACCGGCCAATTCGCAGGGTTCTACATCGGCCAGGGCGCCACCGAAGGTGCCAATTGCGGAACGTACTGCGCTCAACACCACCACTTCACGCTTGCTCATGCACTTCTCCTTGCAGGATGAAAAGTAATAACACCGAAACTAACGCGTACGGCCGGGCCAGACTTTGAGGTAACGCAAACCGGCGCACCCGAGCAGCAAACAAACAGATCGGTACCCCGACTGGTCAAAAGGTCTTTCATGGCGCTGGACAAGACCAAGACCGAATTGTCGGGCTCCATCCAGCCTCTTGTTTCAGCCCCCCAGAAGCTGAGCACTGGCCTAATGGTCCAGCCGGCGAACACCGCGTCAGCTTGCCAAAAGCATTCTACAGATGCCCGCTTTCGACCATGCCGGCTTCGGACTGACCGGCTCGTCGGCCGCTTCATGTTGGCGTGAACGCGGGCCAATCGGCTGGCCGAGTAGCCGCTCGCAATGCACCGGTGCACGGTGCCTGGCACGCATCGTCGAGTGCCTTCGGCCCCGCCCCCAAGCTTCTGCGGCTCGGCGCCAAGGCGCCGAAGCACAAACGCCTGCGCCGCGTCGGGCCTGGCGGGCGCAATGCCGCACGCCGCGCCGGGTGACCGCATGGCGACGGAGAATCCGCTTGCATGGACTCGCTTTCGCAACTCGGGCTCGGCGCCGCCATCGGCGTGGCCACGATGGGCCGGCGCACAGCCGTCTGGAAAGCGGCGCTGTGGGGCGCCGTCGCCGGCACCCTGCCCGACCTGGACGTTCTGATCGACCACGGCGACCCGATCCGCAACATGGTGCTGCACCGTGCCGAGACGCATGCCCCGTTCTGGTTGACTTTGTTCTCGCTGCCGATGGCCGCGGCGGTGGCGCGGCTGCACGGCGAATGGGCGCTGTGGCGGCGCTGGTGGCTGGCACTCTGGCTGGCGCTGGTCACACACCCTTTGCTGGATGCCATGACCGTTTACGGCACACAGCTTGCGTTGCCGTTTTCGAACCATCCCTTCGGCGTGGGCAGCGTGTCCATCATCGATCCGCTGTACACCCTGCCCTTGCTGATCGGCGCCGGCTGGGCGCTGGCTTCGCGCGGCAGCCGGCGCGGGCTGGCCGCCAACGCCGCCGGGCTGGTGCTGAGCACGGCCTACCTGGCGTGGGGCTTCACGGCACAGCAACAGGTCGAGCGCCTGGCCCGGGCTTCGCTGGCCAATCAGGGCATCACCGCCGAACGCGTGCTGGTCACGCCGACCTACTTCAACTCGCTGTTGTGGCGCGTGCTGGTGGTATCGGGCGAGCATTACCACGAGGGCTTCTACTCGTTCTTCGATGCCGAGCCGCGCATCCACTTCGATCGCTTCGATCGCTTCGAGCGCGGCACCGCGGACGCAGCCGAGCTGCAGGGTATCGACGGCGTGCAGCGCATCGCCGCCTTCAGCAAGGGCTTCTACAGGCTACAGCAGCTGGGCTCTCGCGTGCGCGTAAGCGACTTGCGCATGGGACAGGAGCCGATGTACATATTCAGCTTCGATGTGGCGCAAAGGCACAGCCCGCCGGTGCCCCTGGTGCCCGCGGTACAGGTGGGCGCAAGCCCCGACGTCGATCGCGTCCTGCCGTGGTTGTTGCGGCGTGCCTGGGGCGCGCCGCTGCCCCCGCCACGCTGAGCCCCCCAAGAGTCTGGCCTGCGCCGACGGTACCGGGTCCAGCCGCGCCAGCGGCACCACCACGCCGTCCTGATCGGCAACGATCACCACCTCCCCGATGGCCACCGATGGCCGGTGGTCGACCTCGGCTCGGCCAGCTACAACAGCTCGTGGGGTACCAGCGGTGCCAGCATGAAGAGCTTGAAGCGCAACCACAGCGAGACCTCGGGCTCTTCTTCATAGACCATTTCCTGGTCGCCTTCTACGCCGGCCCAGTACAGGCCACCGCCGGGCTTGCGCGTCACGCGGTAGGCGCTTTGCAGCCGGTCGACGTTGATGATGCGCAGCATTTCGCGCGCCAGCTGCGGGCTTTCGATGACCGCGCCGAGTTCGGTATTGATCGTTGCAGAGCGCGGGTCGAGGTTCATCGAGCCGATATACACCGTCTTGCGGTCCACCACCGCCACCTTGGAGTGCAAGCGCCCGAGCGACGAGCCGAACAGCTTGTGGCGCAGGTTGTTCTTGGTGCGCGACGAACTGATCTCGTAGAGGTCGACGCCCAGGTCGAGCATGTCCTCGCGGTATTTTCGGTAGCCCAGGTGCACCACCGGCTCGTCGGTCGCGCCGAGCGAATTGGTCATCGCTACCAGCAGCACCTTGCGCCGCGCCAACTCGCTCAGCATCTGCATGCCGTCGTCTCCGGGCACCAGGTAGGGCGAGGTGATGACGAGTTCGGTCTGCGCCTTGCGCATCGCCTCGAAGACGTTGAAGGTGACGCTGGTTTCCATCAGCTCGCCGCCGGTTTCGCCGTCGAAGGGCTTGTCCGGATGATCGGCGAAGACGTAGGCATAGGCCCAGATCAAGCCAAGGCGGCCATCGTCGAGGTCATCACGGATGGGGCCGTAGCCGAGCAGGTCATTCGGCGGCAACGGCGCGGGTGGCGGCGTGTTCGCCGGGCCGGTCGACTCGTCGAAACGGCGGCGCAACTCGGCCGCATCGACGCTGCTGGAGGCGATGGCCTGCAGCGGATACACCGCGGGCGCATTCCAGTAGCGGTCGAACAGACCCTGCAACGGGCCGAGCAGGAAACCGGTGACGAAGGCGTCGACATCGATGAAGTTCTCCGATGCGCTGCGCAGGTAGTACTCATTGGAGACATTGCGCCCGCCGATCACCGCCATCGCCCCGTCGGCGATGAAGAGCTTGTTGTGCATGCGGTGATTGACGCGCTTCCAGTCGCCCACCGACCATATGAAGCGCGCCACCTTGCCGCTGTCGCGCACCGCCAGGAAAGGGTTGAAAAGGCGGACCTCGACGTTCGGGTGTGCCGCAAAGGCGAGGAAGAACTCGTCCTGCCCGGAGGTATAGAAGTCATCGATCAACAGGCGCACGCGCACGCCGCGTTCGGCGGCATCGCGCATGGCGCGCAGCAGCCAGCGGCCGGTTTCGTCGGGCTCGAAGTGGTAGTACTGCACGTCCAGCGAAACCTGCGACCGGCGTGCCAGTTCGACCCGTGTGTCCAGCGAATAGCTGCCCAGGGGCAGCAGGCGGAAGCCCGAGTGCAGCGGCTCAGGCAAGTAGCCACTGGCGATGCGGCCCAGCTTCGTTTGCGTCGAGACCGCAATCGCTTCGCTGGCATTGGCCTGCCGGTTCACCAGCGGCAGGCTGGTGCATCCGACCAGCGTCAACAGCAACAGCGGCCACAAGAACACACGCAAGAGACAGTGGTACACGCTGCCAAGCGAGGCTTCAGGTGCCGCCTGCGTCATGGGCCACGGCCCTTCGGCCGGTGCCGACCGTGGCACGAAGGGCATGTCACACACGCGTGAGCTGTACTGTGGCATGCCAAAGCTTGTGGAAGGTACATGCGTCGAATGCGCGGGCCGCAATGCAGAGTCGGGGCCACGAGGCGGAAAATTACGAGCCGCGAGCATAGGTGCTCTTGCGGCGGGTCACGTGGCATCTTGGGGAATGGTTGCCTGCAACTCTCGTTTCCCTCGCGTGCGCGGGCTTCTTGAAGATCTCGATTCAGGTTGGTGGGGCCTGTTGATGGTCACCCGTCCACGCTTACCCCCCACGATTACCCCATGTGGAAGAAGCAGAGCTTGTTGCCGTCGAGGTCGCGGAAGTAGCCGGCATAGAAGCCGGGCATGCGCGGGCCGTTCGGGCCTTCGTCCGTGGCGCCCAACGACAGGGCGCGCTGGTAGCACTCATCGACCTGCACGGCGCTCTTGCAGGCCAGCGCCGTCATGTGGCCGTTGCCGCGCTGCGCTGGCTGCCCGTCGAATGGGGTCATCACCAGCACCATCGGCTGGCCGGGCCCGGCCGACCAGGCGTGGCCGCGGGGCAGCGCCATCACCCGCTTGGCGCCCATCGGGCCCAGCAGATCGTCGTAGAACTTGGTGGCACGGGGCAGATCGTTGGTGCCGAGGGTGACGTAGCCGATCATTGCATTCTCCTGAGGGGGATTGGACGAAACCCGGGTGGTACGCTCAAGCGGGCGCGCATCAGCATCCCAAACCGGTCAACCTACGCGGGCTGGATCGCGCGCTGGCTTGAACACGCTGGAAGGCGGCGTGATGGAGGGGTCAAACGGATGCAAACGCTGCCCGCCCAGGGCCGACAGGATGCGGCGCACATAGTGCCGCGTCTCGGCATAGGGAGGCACGCCCTGATAGCGCTCCACCGCCCGTTCGCCGGCGTTGTAGGCCGCCAGCACGAGCGCCAGGTCGCCTTCGAAGTAGGCCAGCAGCCAGCGCAGGTAGGCCATGCCGCCTCGGATGTTCTGTGTCGGATCCTGGAGCTGGCGCACCTTGAAGCGCGTGGCCGTGTCGGGCATCAGCTGCATCAGGCCCTGGGCGTTCTTGGGCGACACCGCCAGCGGATCGAAGTTGGATTCGGTGGCCATCACGGCCAGCACCAGCTGTGGCGCCAGCTGGAACTCAGGCGCAATCAGGGTAACGAAGCGCACGATCGGCTCCGGCGCGTTCGGCGGGGCGGGCATGGCCGGCAACGATGCGAGCTGTCGCGCCCGCGGCGTTTTCGTCGTCGCAGCGGACGGCGCCGGGTCGGTCTCGGGCGGTCTCAGACACGCCGGCGGCGCGCCGCGTGGCGTGCCCATGGCGGACAGCATGTTCTGCGCCTGAGCCATACCCTGCTCGGCCGCGGCGGCAAACAGGTGGGCAGCCTGGGCGTCATCGCGCTCGATGCCGCGCGAGTTTGTCAGCATCCAGGCAAGGTTGTATTGCGCGATCGGGTCACCGTAGCGGGCGGCACGACAGTACAGCTGGGCGGCACGCACCGCATCGCGCTCGACACCGTCGCCGTGCTCGTGGGCCATCGCCTCCTGGCGCCAGCGTTGCACTTGCGCCGGCACCACCGGCCCGATTTCGGCTGGCGGCGTCGACGGCCTCGGCAACGACTCGAGCGTCAGCGCTGGCAACTGGGCCTTGGCGGTAGCGCACAGCAACAGCAGCAGGCTGGCGACGCAGGAAGCGGTGCGATGGGGTCGTTCGCGCATGAAACACAGAGGATAGGGACGCAACACCGAGACTGTAGCGGCGTACCGGCCCATACGACAACCCCCCTACTCCAGGCTAAGATGGATCGCAGCATCATGTGAGGGTGCGCACGAACCGACACGCGAAGGGGATGACGATGAGCCAACTGCTGATATGGATTGGCCGCCTGGCGGGCCTGGTCGGGGTGGGCACGGCCGTTTGCGCCGTCCTCGTGCGTGCGACTGGTGCATACCACCTGGGCAGCATGCAACTCGGGACACTGCTGAATGCCGGCGTCGCCGCGATGGTCCTCGGGGCCTTGGCCTATGCGGCGGCGATTGCCGAGCGCGAGGTCGCAGGTCGACATTGACCGGCCGGGCGCGGCGGCCCGCGGCGGAGAACTGGTCAAGCTCGCGTCGGTAGTCTGGCCGGGTCCGGAATAGCTTGCACATCCGTGGTGATCAATTTCGGGGCAGGACCTCCTCACGGCGGATCGGCTTCAGGCGTGGCGCCGAGGCGAACTGCCCTACCTGGAGCGTGTCATCGACTGCAACCTGCCTCGCCTGTCACGGCTGCTGCGCATCCTGCGCTTCATTGCGCACGACTTGCACCTGCGGCCCTCCCCCACCGTCTACTTGCGCCACGGCAAAGGGATTCGGTTGCCATTGCGCTTCAGCAAGTCCGGCGACCCGAAGCTCGAACAGGCCTACTCGACGCACTTTGTCTGGCCGGGCAGCGCGGCCCGCATCAGCGGGAAGTTCTACGACGGCTTCGACCTCAAGTGCGGCGCATGGTCGGCCGGCGGCGGGCATGAGGCCGGCGATCTTTGGCCAGCGCCGCGGCCGTGGCAGCCACCGCTCCGGCGAGGTCACCGCAGGTGGCAGTGAACGTGCCAGAAGGACGTCAAGCTGCTAACTGGCCGATGACGTGGCCGGAGGTTCCGTGGACAGCTGCTGCAGCGCCTGAAAATGGGTCAGGAAAACCTGGCCACGCAGGTGCTTGAGCAGGTCGGTGTCCTTCAGGCGGTCCATCACCGGCCCCTTCACTTCGCTGAGGTGCAGCAGCGCGCCGGCGTCACGCAGGCGCTGGTCGATGGCTTCCAGGCTTTCCAGCGCGCTGGCGTCGATGTCGTTGATGGCCGAGCACTGCAGCACCACATGCGCCAGCTCGGGGCGGCGGGCCAGCTCCTGGTTGATGCGGTCTTCCAGTGCGCGCACGTTGGCGAAGTACAAACTCTCGTCGACGCGCAGGCTGAGCACGCGCGGGCACACCTGCACCCGGTGGCGCAGCACGTTGCGGAAGGACTCGGTGCCCGGCACCAGCCCGACTTCGGCGATGTGCGGCCGGCTGGTGCGGTGCAGGAACAGCGCCAGCGACAGCAGCACGCCGGCCATCAGCCCGGCTTCCACGCCCACGCCCAGCGTGAACAGCACCGTGGCCGCCACGGCTGCGAAGTCGGCCTTCGAATAGGCCCAGGTGCGCCTGAAGACCTGCAGGTCCACCAGCGACAGCACGGCCACGATGATGGTGGCCGCCAGCGTGGCCTGCGGCACGAAGTACAGCGCTGGTGTCAGCAGCAGTGCCGCGGCCAAAATGCCCACCGCTGTGAAGACACCGGCCGCCGGGGTCTGCGCGCCGGCGTCGAAGTTCACCACCGACCGCGCGAAACCGCCCGTCACGGGGAAGCCGCCGGTGAAGGCAGCCCCCAGGTTGCTGGCGCCCAGCGCGACGAGTTCACGGTCGGGTTCGATGCGTTGGCGCCGCTTGGCGGCCAGCGTCTGGCCGACCGAGACCGATTCGACGAAACCCACCACGCTGATCAGCAGCGCCGGCAAGGCCAGTTGCTGCCACAGCGCCAGGTCCCAGCTCGGCAATGTCAAGGGCGGCAGACCTTGCGGCACGGTGCCGACGATCTTCAGGCCCTGCTCGTGCAAGCGGAACTGCCAGGTGACCCAGGCCGTCACCGCGATGCCGGCCACCGGCCCGGCCTTGGCCACCATGTCCGCCAGCCGTGGTGGCAGGCCCAGCCGAACCAGCAGCGGCTTCAGGCTGCGGCGGCTCCAGAACAGGAAGGCGACGGTCAGCAAGCCCAGCGCGGCCGTCGCGACGTGGATCCGGCCCAGCTGACCGGCCAGCCCGCCGATCAGGTCGACGAAACTGTGGCCGTCGACGCGCACGCCGAGGATCACCTTCAGCTGCCCGGCAGCGATCAGCAGCGCCGAAGCGGTGATGAAGCCCGAGATCACCGGATGGCTCAGGAAGTTGGCCAGGAATCCCAGCTTCAGCAGCCCCATCGCCAGCAGCATGGCCCCCGACACGAAGGCCAGCGTGATGGCCACCGCCCAGTACTCAGGCGTGCCCGCCGCGGCGTGGCCGCCGATGGCGGTGGCCGTCATCAGCGACACCACGGCCACCGGGCCCACGGCCAGCACGCGGCTGGTGCCGAACAGCGCGTACAGCAGCAGCGGTGCGATGCTGGCGTACAGGCCCACCACCGGCGGCAGCCCGGCCAGTGACGCATAGGCCAGGCTCTGCGGGATGAGCATGATCGTGACGACGATCGCGGCCATCAGGTCGCTGGCCAGTGTGTCGCGGTCGTAGCGGCGGCCCCAATCCAGGATCGGCAGAAACGCTGCAAGGCCTGAAGCCGGTGGCGGCGGGGTGGAACGCGCCGCCGCAGGGGCCGGGCCGGTCATGCCTTGGCTTCAGGCCGACGCGACAGCCGGTCCGTCACTTCGAAGATGCCCATGCCCGCCAACATGGCCACGACGAAGAGCAAAGCCTTGGGTTCGCCCGCCGCCATCGAGACGATGGCCGGGCCCGGGCAGAAGCCGGCCAGGCCCCAACCGGCACCGAAGAGCAACGCACCGATCAGCAAAGGCTTGTCGATGTCGTCCGCATTGGGCAGGTGCAGCGCGCCACCGAAGAAATTGCGCGTGCGCTTGCGGGCCGCGGCAAAGGCAAGCACGCCGACCGCGACGGCGCCCCCCATCACGAAGGCCAGCGAAGGGTCCCAGGCGCCCGCCAGGTCGAGGAAGCCGAGCACCTTGCCCGGGTCGGTCATGCCGGAAATGAGCAGGCCCCAGCCGAAGAGAAGGCCGACGCCGAACTCGCTGGCGCGCAGTGCGCTGGTGCTTTTCATGGTGAGTGCCTGGAAGTCGTTCAAAAAGAGATGGCGCAAAGCGTAGACCATGGCGAAGCCCGCGGCCATGAACGTGCCCGTGGCCACCAGTGAGCGCGGCGACAGGCGTGACAGCCCGCACACGCCGTGGCCGCTGGTGCAGCCCGACCCGAGCCGCGTGCCGTAGCCGACCAGCAGGCCGGCGGCCAGCACGGCCAGCGTGCCGGCGTCGATGCGGGCGTCGGCGATGAAGCCCGGCGGGGCCGTCAGGGCCAGCGTGGCGGGTGCGGCCAGCATGCCCAGCAGGAAGGCGATGCGCCAACCGGCCTCGCCAGACTGGGGCGCGAGCAGGCCGCCGAGGATGCCGCTGATGCCCAGGATGCGTCCGTTCAGCAGGATAAAGGCCGCCGAGGCCAGGCCCAGCACCAAGCCGCCGGCAAGCGAAATCCAGGGGGTGAATTGTGTCCAGTCGATGGTCATGGTGGTGTGTGTGTGTCGGCTTGGCCTGGTGGGGGGTGGGGCGGGGTCAGTGGCCCGGGGCAAAACTGGGCGTGCAGCGTCTCCATCAGGGCCAGCGCCTGCGGGCTGCTCAGACTGTAGTAGATGTCCATGCCGTCGCGCCGCGTGCTCACCACCTGTTGATCGCGCAGCACGGCGAGGTGCTGCGACAGCGTGGGCTGCACGATGCCCAGCAGCGCTTCGAGTTCGCCCACGCACTGGCTCGCCCTGGCCCAGCTGGCACAGATAAGCAGGCGGTCCGGGTTGGCCATCAGCTGATCCTGCCCGCGGTGCAGATCAACATCCGCGCTGGCGAGATGCCGCCGAAAGAGGCGAACGGCACGTCCTACGTCAAGATTCCCATCAACGCCCTGTGAAGCGGGAAAGGCCACCCCCCATGACCGGTAGCGCCCGCGCGCTTGCCCGCGCGATCGGGCTCCGCCAGATCGTCGTCAAGCACTTGGGCAGCGCTGCTCCCGCGAACAATGTTGACCGCTGACTGCGGACTTGGCTGACGGTGCGTTCAATCGCATCGATCTGCGCTGGTGCCCGTGCACGCGGCGAGCGCTGGAGGGCTGACTGAGCGGCGCTGGTCGGGTTGAGCGGGCTGGAGTTCGCGCCAGACTGGAACCTTTACGCCCACTTTGCCACCACGCGCAACCTCGACACTGGCAAGCACGGGTTGTGGGCCATTCCCGACGTGCTGGGG
>DASQFA010000654.1:0-3898 GCA_035633375.1 Rubrivivax sp. | reverse complement strand
CTCGGGCCACTACGTCGTCACGCTCAGCGTGGACCAGGTGATGTTCCGCCAGCCCATCCATGTGGGTGAGCTGGTCACCTTCCTGGCCGCCATCAACGCTACCGGCATCAGTTCGATGGAAGTGGGCGTGAAGGTGATGGCAGAGAACATCCGCACCCAGGCTGTGCGCCATGCCAACAGCTGTTTCTTCACGATGGTGGCCGTGGACGACGAGGGACGTCCCACCCACGTGCCGCCGCGCCTGCCCGATACGCCCGATGAGCACCGTCGCCACGCCGCGGCGCAGATGCGCAAACAGATGCGGCAGGAGGTGGCGCAGCGCCAGGCCGCGCTGGTGAAAGGCGGCGGCGCGGTGGCTTGAGCGCCCGGCCGCGCCTCGCCCGCTCAGGCCGCAACGGCCTCCTGGGCTGCCGGCGCTGGCACGGCCAAGCGCATCAGGTGGCCGAAGGCACTGAGCGCAGCCTTCGCGCCGTCGCCCGCCGCGATCACGATCTGCTTGAAGGGCACCGTCGTCGCGTCGCCGGCCGCGAACACGCCCTGCACCGAGGTGCGGCCATGAGCATCGACGACGTCGACAACCTCCCCGGCAGCTGAGGGTCGATTGCCGGCGCACACGAACGACCCCTGACCGGCACCCGCTTCTTGTGCCTCTGACGCTCCGAAACCGCCCGGAGGTGACCGACCGCTTTCGCTGCATTGCCGTCGGTCATGTCGCCCGGCCGGATGACGGCAATGCGCCACATTGCTGTCTTTCGTGGCACGTGGTGCAATGCAACGGCAGAGAGTCGATTTGAGCCGGCACCGATCTTTCCAGTGCATTGACAGTCGGAAAGCTGCATTCCAAGCGTAAAGGCGGGTCAAGCGTCACCGATGGCCCTTGCCGACATCAGCCCCAGCAGCGGCGCCAGATCCTCCAGGCGCGCTGCGGCGAGGTTGCGAACCTTGCCCTCACGCTGCCACGTGCGCTTCTCCGCCAGCAGGCTGGAAGGTGGCGTCGTCGACGTTCCACCAGACAGGCAAAAGACGAAGCACCTCCGGTCGTGCGAAACGGTCGTCGATTAGGTGCACGCTGCCACTGTCCGACGTGCTGCGAATGACTCGCCCCGCCGCCTGAACCACCTTGCGAATGCCGGGGAAGAGGTAGGTGTAGTCATATCCGGCACCAAATGCGGCAGCAAGCCTTCGTCGCAGCTCCTCATTGACCGCGTTGAATTGCGGCAGGCCCAAGGTCGCGACGAAGGCTCCTATGAGTCGTGTCCCCACCAGGTCGATGCCTTCTGCAAACGATCCGCCGAGAACGGCAAATCCCACGCCGCGACCATTGACCAGAAAACGCGCGAGAAAGCCCTCGCGCTCGGACTCATCCATCCGCCGACCCTGTCGCCAAGTCGGTATCAACGGGTGTCGAGCGCAAAACTCCTCCGCCGCCTGCTCGAGGTAGTCGAAGCTGCTGAAGAACGCGATGTAGTTCCCCGGCACAGCCTCGAACTGGGCGGCGATGATGCGCGCGATCGGCTCCAGTGACCTGCTGCGATGCCGGTAGCGCGTCGAAACCTCGGGAACGATGCGCACCGTCAGCTGCTGCGCAGTGAACGGCGCCGGCACGTCCAGCCATGCGGTGTCCTCGGGCAGTCCCAGTGTGTCTGCATAGAAGTTCCAGGGCGTCAGCGTCGCGGAGAACAGGACGGTCGAGCGAGCCGCCGCGAAGCGCGGCTTCAGAAACGGCGCTGGCACAACGTTGCGCAGGCACAGCGTTGAGTTGGTGGCGCGCTGACCCGTCCCCGCAGCACCGTCGTGACTGATGTCGAACAGCGAATGGGTTGCAAACGTGTCGAGCAAGCGCGTGAACTGCAATGCGTCGAAGTAGAACTGCAGTAAGCTGCTGTCCACCTGCGCCGGGCTCGAGGCAACATGCTCCGTGATGCTCGAAGTCGTGTCTTGTAGTGCCGACGCGAGGTTTGGTGGTGGCCCATCGAGGACCACGTAAGGCTCGTTGGCATCCTGCACGAGTCGACTCCAGCAGCGGTACAGCCGGTCCAGCGACTTCTTCAGCGCCGGGGGTGCCACCACCCGGACCGCGCGCAACTGCGCCGACCGCAGGCTGGCGCTGTACATCGCACGCGCGCGGTCGACCAGGTTGTGTGCTTCGTCGACGAGCAAGCCGATGCGCCACGCGTTCGCCTGTGCCAGACCGTGTAGCAGTGCGCTGCCGTCGAAGAAGTGGTTGTAGTCTCCGACAATGACGTCGCACCAGCGCGCCACCTCTTGGCCGAGGTAGTACGGGCAGACCTCATGCGCGAGTGCGACATCGCGCAGCGACTCTCGAGTCAGTGCGGCGCCAGCAATGGCCGTCGTGCGCGCGGCGGGCAAGCGGTCGTAGAAGCCCTTGGCGAGAGGACATGATTCGCCGTGGCACAGCTTGTCGGGGTGCTCACAGGCCTGGTCCCGCGCCACCAGTTCAATCACCCGCAGCGGAGACTCAAGCTCGCTGCGGCCCAGCGCCTGCAGGGCGCCCAAGGCGAGTGAACGACCGGAGCGCTTGGCGGTCAGGAAGAAGACCTTGTCGAGTTGTTGGTCAGGACTGGCCTTGAGCATCGCAAACAACGTGGCGATGGTCTTGCCGATGCCGGTGGGTGCCTGCGCCAACAGCCCGCGTCCGAGGCGGGCTGCGTTGAAGACCGCCTTCGCCAGATCGCGTTGTCCCGCCCGAAACGCTTCATGAGGAAACCGAAGCCGAGTGAGTGCGGCATCGCGTTGTCGGCGATGCTCCAGCTCGCACTCTGACCATGCGAGAAAGTGTTCGCAAAGGGTCTCAAAGAAAGCCTGCAGTTCAGGCGCAGTGCAATGCTCCTGGAGTGGCGGGGCCTCCACCTGCTTGCCGATGTCGAAGTACACCAGCGACACCGTCAACGCGGGCAGCCCGAGCTGCTGGCACAACATGGCTCCATAGACCTTGGCTTGTGCCCAATGCAGGTGCCGATGGTTGGCCGGCATGAGGGCGAGGTCGCCCTTGAAGGTCTTTACCTCCTCGAGCAGTTGCCGCTCAGGGTCGAAGCCGTCAGCGCGCCCGCGCACGCTGAGGTGTTTGAAGTCGAGGCTCAGCGAAACTTCACTGCGATAGGACGCGCCGCGGAGCGCTGCGACCGTCTTGTGCCCGGCCACGCCCTGCTGCGACGTCGGCGAAGGGGTGAACCGCAAGTCCAAATCGCCATGCTTGGCTGCGAACTCGCAGAGCGCGCGGACCGCGATTGTGTAGGCTTTCACGGGCGGGTCGACGGTTCAATCGGCAGGTCCGGCGCGCAGCCGCTCATGGGGAACGCGCAATCGTCTGCGGGCTCGCCAAGCTGGCGTTGCATCGCTTCGACGTCCGTGCGCACCGGGGTGGCCTTCGCCAGGGCCATCCAGACCGCAAACGGCAACTTGCAGGGCACGTGCACGGCGGGACGTACCAGCTCAAGCGTGCCGCGGTCGATGGGGCCGTCAAGTACCCAGACACCGAACGCCTGTGGAATCTCGTCCGGCTCAGCCATACCCGCCGGAAACACGTAGTACGTCTCGCACGAGAGCCATCGATACGCTTCGCGTTTGGCCTCGTGGCGCAGGTCGGACAGCAAGTCGGCTCGGCTGACCTTTACCTCATGGACCATCGGTTGAAGATAGTCCTCGACCGAGGTGTGACGTACCGAGAACACATCCGGACGCGCCACGCGCCAGAACCCCTTGCCGCGGAATTGTTGAGGCACCTCGTTTTCGGGCGTGTCCGCCGGCCACAGCCCGTTGCCGGGCGTCTGCAGGGCTTGGAACCCTGGTGCGTCGGGAACAGCGACCCTTGCCCGCAGGGCCAATTCACGCCACACGATGCGTCCGGCGTCCACCAAGTGGTCGGCGGTCCGTTCCG
>DASQFA010000653.1:0-2218 GCA_035633375.1 Rubrivivax sp. | reverse complement strand
GGCCTCGGCGATCGAATACTGCGCCAGGCTGCGCGTGCGCCTTGCGATGCGCACGGATTCGGCGGCAGCGATGCGCGCACGCTCCCAATGGCCACGCCAGAGCAGCACCGCGGCGTGCCAGCCATGGATCGTGGAACCGATCTCGTGCTCATCGCCGATCAGGCACTGCAACGCATCGGCGAAGGCCGCCTCGGCGGCGTCGAAATCGCCCCGGTCACCCAGCACCCAGGCGCGGCAGACGATGGTGAACGCGGTCAGCGCGTCGGTGCGGCTGGTGCCGCGGCGCCTGCCCGCGATGGTTTCATCCAGCAGCGGCAAGGCCTGCGTGTACTGCGCCGCACCCGTGCGTGCATGGCCCAGCGCAGCGGTGATCTGCACGCTCAGCCGCTTTTCGCCGGCCGTGCGGGCTTCGGCCAACGCGCGCTCGAAGTGCTGCACTGCGTCGGGCATGTCGCCCAGGCCGTAGTGGATATAGCCCAGCCAGTGGCGCGCACGCGCAGTCAGCGCCGCATCGGCGCAGCCCTCGGCCAGGTGCAGGGCGCGCTGCGCCATCGCCAGATCGACGCGCGTGGCGTCATACACGGACACCAGGCCGAGTCGTTGCACGATGTCGACGCGCTGGCGCACCCGCGCGACCGACGGCGGCAGCCGGTCAAGTGCCGCGAGCGCGGCGCGGTACTGGGCCCGGGCGCGGTCCAGCGCCGACGCGGCCAGCGCCCGGTCGCCGGCCAGTTCGGCGAAGTGCAGAGCCAGCACGCTGTCACCCCCCGCCGCGAAGTGATGCGCCAGCGACGCCTGCACATCGGCCTGCGCGCCGTCGGCATGACGGTGCAACAGCGCCGCGGCGATGCGCAGGTGCAGGTTCTGCCGCGCGGGCAGCCCGATGCCGGAATAGATGACGTCGCGCGTCAGCCCGTGCTTGAAACGCAGCGTCCCGGCCTGCGCGCCGGCGTGCAGGAAGTCCTGCTCGGCCAGCATGCCCAGCGCCGAGCTGTCGGCACCATGGCCGGTGAGCTGATCGAGCAACCACAGCGGCACGACGTTGCCGATGACGGCCGCCGCGCGCAGCAGCTCGGCCTGCTCAGCCGGCAGCAGCTGCAGCCGCGACTCGACCAGCCGGCTGAGGAAACCCGCGCCGTTGTGCAGGCGATCCAGCCCCGGGCTGGCGCTGGCGTCGGACAGCTGCACCAGTGCCGCATCGCGCAGCTGCGCGTGGGTGACGGAGTGGCACAGTTCGCCGATGAACAGCGGGTTGCCGCCCGCGTGCCGGCAGATCTGTGCCACCACGAACGGATCCACAGCCCCCAGCAGCGCACGCGCCAGCGCTGCGGCCATGGCATCGTCCAGGGGCGCGAGCGCCAGTGTGCGGTCGAAGCGCAGCGGTTCCTGCGGGCCCGGAACCTGGCGTGTGGTCAACAATATCAGCAGCCGCAACGGCGGCAGGCGTCGCAACGCCATCAGCACGTGCTGCGAGGCTTCGTCGGCCCAATGCCAGTCGTCGATGAGCAGCAGCACCGGCTGCTGCGCCGCCAGGGCGGCGATCCGCACGCCCAGGCTGGCCGCGGCCTGCGCGATGGTTTCGGGGGCCGGTGCCTCCAGGGCACGCAATACCTGCACGAACGGCTGCATCGACTCGGCGCCGAGTGACTCGTCGCAGTGCGCATGCAGCGTGCGCCAGCCCTGCGCCTCGGCGTCCTCGGCGAGCGCCTGGGCCAGCCGGGTCTTGCCCAACCCCGCAGGACCGGCAATGGCGACGACACGCAACTGGCCCCGGGCCACCTCGGCCAGCACCTCGCCAAGCTGCGCAAGTTCAGCGCCGCGGCCTACCGTTGCGGCCATCGTGCCCGCCGGCGCGCGCCTCTCGGCCAGGGCAGATGCAGCGCCGCTCAGCCGCACGACACGGATCGGTTCGTCCCGGCCGCGAATTGCCAGGGCCTGCGGTTCGCCGCTGTTGAAGTGTCGCGCGGACGGTCCGAGGGTCTCGACGCTGACGACGATCTCGTCGGCGGCCGCACTCTCGGCAAGCCGCGCGGCAACGTTCGGCACCGAGCCCGTCAGCTCGAAGCGCCCGCGTTCGATGTCGCCGCGCCGCACCAGCACCAGGCCACCGTGTACGCCCGAGTGCAATCGCAGCACGAAGCCTGCGGGCAGCACCGCCTGCATCGTGCGCGCATGGGCGTGCAGGGCAAGCGTGGCCGACAAGGCCCGCAGCGAATCG
>DASQFA010000652.1:0-1583 GCA_035633375.1 Rubrivivax sp. | reverse complement strand
CAGCCCGCTGCCTTCGCCGAGCGCTACAGCCCCGTGCCGGCCAGCGCCGACGGCATCGGCAAGCGCTACATGGGGCGCGAGATCTCGGCGGTGATGGGCTGGCAGGGCGCAGCCTGGCTCGAGCGCGCAGAGCGTGACCGCGAAGAGCGCACCGACCTGCTGCTGGCCGCACTCCAGCTGCAGCCCGGCATGGTGGTGGCCGACATCGGTGCCGGCACTGGTTACCTGTCGCGGCGCATGGCGCCGGCAGTGATGCCGGGCGGCAAGATTTGGGCTGTCGATGTGCAGCCGGAGATGATCAGTCTGCTGCAGGCCGGCGCGAAGCGCAGCGGGCTGACGCAGATCGAGGCGCGGCTCGGCGCGGTCGACGACGTCAGGCTGCCCGCTGCTTCGGTGGACCTGGCGATCATGGTCGACGTCTACCACGAGCTGTCCTACCCGTACGAGGTCATGGCCAGCGTGATGAAGGCGCTCAAGCCCGGCGGCCGCATCGTCTTCGTCGAGTACAAGGCCGAGGACCCGCGCGTGCCCATCAAGCCGCTGCACAAGATGAGCGAGGCGCAGATCAAGCGCGAGGCCGCGGTCTTCGCGCTGGACTGGGAGCGCACCGTGAGCACGCTGCCCTGGCAGCACGTGGCGGTGTTCCGCAAGCGGGATTGATGGCCCGGCTGGCTTGTCACCGATGTTCTGTCCAACTGCATGAGCGACGCCATGATTCTGTCCCTCGCTGTCCTGAGCACGGCCCTGTTGTTCGGTGGCATGACGCTGTACTCATTCGGGTTTGCCGCCTTCCTTTTCAAGACGCTGCCTGCAAAGACCGCGGGAGAGGCTTTGCGCCGCGCCTTTCCCTGGTTCTACGCGTTCGTGATCGTCACGTCGGCTGCGGCCGCCTTGCTGTGGTGGCCCCGTGATGCCGTCTTCGCCGCCGTGATGGCTGCGGTGGCCATCACCACCGTGCCCGTACGGCAGATATTGATGCCGGCGATCAATCGCGCTACTGACGCCGGCCTGCGCCAGCGCTTCAAATGGCTGCACGGCCTGTCCGTGCTGGTTACCCTCGGCCACATCGCTGCCACGGGATGGCTGCTCTCGAACCTCGCTTGACCGCGGGACCAGGACCTTGCCCGCCCGCGCTCCGCTGCGCAAACCGGCCTTTCCATGTCGCGACGTAACTCACCCAACGCCATCGCTGACTTGGGCGAACTCAGCCGCCTGGCCGACTTTGTCTTCGACAAACGCCAGGGTCAGCGCGCGTCTGCCAAGAAGCACCGTCGCAACCGTCACTACGAGAAGCAGTTCATCCGCAACACCCTTGCCCATTTGCCGCAGGCCGACCTCGCCGCGGCTGGCGAGCAGGGGCTTGCCTTGCTCCAAGACAGGCCCCCTCGGCAAGAGGAAGGAGCTTGAACACGCCACAACCCGCTACCGTGACGTGCCCGCTGTGCGACCGCGTGATCCCGCCTGCGCAGCGCGACCAGCATCACCTGGTGCCCAAGAGCAAAGGCGGGCGTCGGACGGCGTTCCTGCATCGCGTCTGTCACCGCCAGGTTCATGCGCTGCTCACCGAAAGCGAGCTGGCACGC
>DASQFA010000651.1:0-3281 GCA_035633375.1 Rubrivivax sp. | reverse complement strand
GCCAGCAACTCACCATGGTTCTGGCCGAGCCGGCTTTTCAGGATGTTCGAGATCTGGTCGTGCGACGCCACCAGCGAACGGCCGTTCACCTCGAGCGCCTGAGCCGTGTTTCGCGGTGTCTTGATCAGGCTCTGCGGCACTTGCGGACTCCCCTGCGTCTCTCGCCGTGCCGCGCCTCGGCGCATCGCATGGCGATGGCAGGCGTCGACGGCAGGCTTTTGCGCACTATACGGACAAACGGCCCGACGACCGCCCTGCGCGGCGCACCGGCGCCAGGCCCGCAGCCACGCGGCGCATGCGCCTTGGCTGCAAAATGACGCCATGAACACGGCTTGCCTGAATGCCGATTTCGAGCAGCGTGTGGTCGTGCCCGCGCCGAGCGCCGCGAGCTGGCTGCCCTCGCCCGAGCCCGGCGTGCAGCGCCACCGCCTCGACCGTATCGGCGACGAGGTGGCGCGAGCCACCAGCCTGGTGCGCTACGACGCCGGCGCCCGCTTTGCCCGCCACGTGCATGGCGGTGGGGAAGAGTTCCTGGTGCTCGAAGGCACCTTTTCCGACGAACAGGGCGACTACCCGGCGGGCACCTACAAGCGCAACCCGCCCGGCAGCGCGCACGCGCCGTTCTCGCGCCAGGGCTGCACGCTGTTCGTCAAGCTGTGGCAGTTTGCCGCGGGCGACGATGCGCCGGTGCGCATCGACACCACGCGCGCCGCGTGGCGCCCGGGGCTGGTGCCAGGCCTGTCGGTGCTGCCGCTGCACGAGTTCGACGGCGTCAGCACGGCCTTGGTGCGCTGGGCGCCCGCTACGCGCTTCAACACCCACAGCCACCCTGGCGGCGAGGAGATCCTGGTGTTGCAGGGTCTGTTCCGCGACGAACAGGGCGAGTACCCGGCCGGCACCTGGCTGCGCAGCCCAAGGGGGAGCCGCCACACACCTTTCACTGGCGCCGAGGGGGCGCTGATCTACGTCAAGGTGGGGCACCTGGGCGCGCACTTCCTCAGCCTGCCGTGAAAGCGCACCCGGCGGGTGAGTCCGACGCGACGCAGCGCGGCACCGTGAATCGGCAAGAGATGCCGCGCAGGCGCTGGTTCTGGGCCGCGCTGGCCACCACGCTCACCCTGCCCGCGCTGCTGGCCTTTGCAGCCTACCGCCACGACATGCATCGGGCCTACGAACGCATCACCGGCAAGAGCAGGCTCATCGCGTCACCCTACGGCCAGATCGAATACAGCCAAGGGGGATCAGGTCCCCCCGTGTTGGTGATCCACGGCAGCGGCGGCGGTTTCGACCTTGGCGAGTTGCTGGCGCATGCCGTGCTGGGCGACCGTTTCCACTGGATCGCGCCTTCACGCTTCGGCTATCTGCGCTCCACCTTCCACCCGGGCGCCAGTTTCGATGACCAGGCGCATGCCTATGCCTGGCTGATGGATCATCTCGGCCTGCAACAGGTTGCGGTGGTCGCCATATCGCATGGCGGGCCGGGGGCATTGCTGTTTGCGCTGTGGCACCCGGAGCGCGTGTCGTCGTTGACGCTCATCTCCGCCGGTGTCGCGTCGTCCGCCGACGCAGCCCAGGCGCAGGCCAATAGCCAGGGCGACATGCTGATGACGATCTTTCAGCATGACGCGCTTTATTGGGCCGTGACGAAGCTGTTCAGGAAACGCTTCATCACGTTGATGGGCGCCGGCGACGAGGTCAGCGCCACGCTCACGCCCGAGCAGCAGCAACAGGTCGACGAGATCATCGACGCCATGAACCCGACGTCGCCACGATCCGCCGGCGCGGCCTTCGACAACCGGGCAGCCATGCCGAACGAGCGCATTGCCTCGATCCGTGTGCCCACGCTGATCTTCCACGCCAGGGACGACAGCTTGCAGCTCTACCGTCACGCCGAGTTTGCCGCGTCGCGCATCGCGCACTCCAGGCTCATTGGCTTCGACCGGGGCGGCCACCTGCTGATGGTGGTGGAACAGCGCAAGATCCGCGAGCTGCTGCAACACCATTTGATCGAACATGCGGGCCCGCGGTCGTGGCTCGACGACGCCACGCGCCGTTGAAGGCCCGCCCGGCGGCCTGTGCGTCGGCGACTACCAGTACACGCTGCCGAAGACCTGCGAGAACAGCCTGCGGCCAAGCCGCAGCGGGCTCGAAAGCGGGCCCTGGTTGCCGTCGGCGTCAACGCCGGCCTGGCCCTTCGCCGGCAGCGAATCGGGGAACAGGCGGAAGGCCTGGTTCAGCACGAATTCGCTGACGCCCGGCGTCAGCGCCTGTGCCACGGCGCCCAGCAAGCCCAGGCCGGTGGCCACGCGCTTGGGCTTGTCGATCACGGCCTTCATCACCAGCTCGGCGGCCTCGTCCGGCGAAAGTGCCGGAAAGGCTTCGTAGAGCCTGGTCGGCGCGATCATCGGCGTGCGCACCAAGGGCATGTTGACGGTGGTGAAACGCACGTGGCTGTCGGCAAACTCGGACGCGGCACACCACGAGAAAGCATCCAGCGCCGCCTTCGACGCCACATAGGCCGAAAAGCGCGGCGGGCTGGCCAACACGCCGATCGACGAGATGTTGATGATGTGGCCCTGCTTGCGCGACAGCATGGTCGGCGCAAAGCCGAAGATCAGGCGCAGCGCACCAAAGTAGTTGAGCTGCATGGTGCGCTCGAAATCGTGAAAGCGGTCAAAGGAAAGCTTCACCGAGCGCCGGATCGAGCGCCCGGCGTTGTTGATGAGGATGTCGACGTGGCCATGCTCCTGCAGCACGGTCTGGCAGAAGCGGTCGCAATCGGCCAGGTCGGAGATGTCGCAGGCATAGGCAAAGGCACGGCCGCCGCGTTGCTCGATCTTGTCCAGCGTCTGCTGCAGCTTGGCCGGCGTGCGCGCGGCCAGGATCACCACCGCGCCGGCCGCGCCCAGCTTGAGGGCGCAGTCTTCACCGATGCCGGAGCTTGCACCGGTCACGACCACCACCTTATTGCGCACCTCATTGGCCAGCCGGCTGGACCTTCCGGCTTGACGCATCGCCTGCAGCGTGGCGCCGGCCTTGCCGACCGGGCTGTGCTGGATCAAGCGCCTGACCTGCTTCACCGCCTTCACGCCTTTGGCGGCGGCGGGGCTGGCGGGCTTCGCCCGCCGGGGCGCGGCGCTTTGCATTGCGGGCTTTCGCGCCGCCTTCGCCGGCGTCTTGGCCGCTGCCTTGAGGCGCTTGAGCGGCGCCGCTTTCGCCGCCTTCGCATTTGCTTTTCTTGTCGTGACCATGGGGAGCCGTCGAGTCTTTGAGACGACCAC
>DASQFA010000650.1:0-1563 GCA_035633375.1 Rubrivivax sp. | reverse complement strand
AACGCCGGGCCAGCGCAGCGCGGGCGCTGTCGGGGGCCCGCAGGGCCAGGTCGATGCCCTGCGGGCGATGCGCGACGCTGCCGGCGGCGCGCGGCGAGGCGCCGCCATGACGTTGACGCCGGCGTGTCGTCCCCTGGGTCGCGGACCGATACGGCCAGTTCGAGCTGGCCGGCGATTCAGGGTCGGCGCAGCGCACCCGCCGCGCGTGCCAGCGCCGTGATGCGCGCCCAGTCCTTGTTGTCCACGGCATCCTGCGGCGTCAGCCACGAGCCGCCGCAGACCTTGACGTTGGGCAGCGCCAGGAACTGCGGGGCGGTCTCGGGCGTAATGCCGCCGGTGGGGCAGAACACCACGTCGGCAAAGGGCCCGGCCAGCGCCTTCAGCATCGGCATGCCGCCGGCCGCAGTGGCCGGAAAGAATTTCAGGAACCGGAAGCCGTCGGCATTCGCAGCCATGACCTCGCTGGCCGTGGCCACGCCGGGCAGCAGCGGCAGGCCGATGTCCTGGCAGGCGGCGCCGATGTCGCGGCGGTAGCCTGGGCTGACGCCGAAGCGGCAGCCGGCGTCGAGCGCGGCCCGCGCGTCGGCCACCGAGCGCAGGGTACCGGCGCCGACGATGGCCTCGGGCACCGCGGCGGCAATGGCGCGCATGCAGTCCAGCGCCACCGGGGTGCGCAAGGTGATCTCCAGCACCTTGACGCCGCCGGCCACCAGCGCGCGCGCCAAGGGCACCGCGTCGGCCACGCGCTGGATGACGATCACCGGGATCACCGGGCCATGGGTCGCCAACTCGAGCGGGTTCATCATGCTCACATCCAGCCGCAGGCGCCTGCCTCGGCGCCGATGACGTTGCGCCGCATGCCGGCGAAAAGTTTGCGGCGGGGTCGGGCACATCCGCCTTCGACGACGCTCACACGGCGCTGCGACACGCCCACGCGCAACGACAGCTCCAGCGGGCCGATGCAGCGCGCCTCGCGCGCGCGGCGCAGCCTGGTCGGCAGGTCGCAGGTCCGGTTGGCAGTGTTCATCGGCAGATTGGACCATGTGTGAGCCGACTCGATGACCTGGCAGGTCGTTGCGGCCAGCACCTGCGGCTTCGACACTGCAGGCCTGCGCACACCACCGGTCACGCCCATGCAACGCAACCTGCTCCTCGTCACCCTGGTCGGGTCTGGCCATGGATCGTGCTGACGCTGGCGGCCGGCTCCTTCGGTCCGCTGCTCCACCTGCTGACGCGCAAACCGGCCTGAACTCAGGCGCCGGGCGGCGCGTACACCATGTCGAAGTGCTCGCAGCACACCGGCATGTCGGGGCTGAAGCTGCGGCCAAGGCGCGCACACTCACGGCCGAAATAGGCGGTGTGCGCCCGGCGCCAGTACTCCAGCGAGCCGTCGCCTTCGCCCTCGGCCGCGGCAAAGTCTTCCGGCACCGTGTCGAAGGGCATCACCTGCACCTGGGTGCTGCGGATCACGCACAACGGTGTGCCGTCCCAGGCCGTGACCACACTCAGGTCGCCCGGCCGCGGCAGGCGCTTGGCCGCCGCCTCGAAGCTCCACAGTGCACC
>DASQFA010000649.1:0-4264 GCA_035633375.1 Rubrivivax sp. | reverse complement strand
GTTGGTCGAGGAGTACGAGATGCGTTCGCAACACGCGAACAGCGAGGACGCGGAGACCATGGCCGAACACAGGCAGGCCCGACAACGCCTGCGACTGGTGGCCATCGATGCTGGGCGTGCCAAGCTGCGGGAACACACTGAGCAGGTCGAATCGAGCACACATCTCGCCCTGCTGGAAGAGCTCGATCTGCAAGAACAGCAGATTCGCAACGCCTTGGGTGAAGAAGCAACAGGAGAGTCAACCTCATGAAGATGCATCATCTGCGTTCGGGCACAGGTAAGCCGCTGTTGCTCATCCACGGGCTGGGCGGCAGCGCCCGCTCCTGGTCCACCATCTGGACGCCACTGGCCGCACGCCACGACGTCATTGCCGTCGACTTGCCAGGCTTCGGTGCCACACCGGCCTTGCGCGGCGAAACTTCGATTCGCTCGCTGTGCGATGCAGTTACCTCTTTCATCGACACGCAGGGCCTGCGCGGCGTCGACGCGGTGGGCAGTTCGATGGGCGCCCGGCTCGTGCTCGAGTTGGCGCGCCGCGGCGGCGTGCTGGGAGCTGTCGTTTCCCTCGACCCCGGAGGCTTTTGGCGCGTCTGGGAGCGCCACGCGTTTTTCTCCTCGATACGGTTCTCGATTCGTGCGGTACGCATGTTGCAGCCGCTCATGCCGGTCATCGCCCGCAATAAGGTAGCACGCACCATGCTGCTGGCGCAGTTTTCGAGAAGACCTTGGGCGCTCGATCCAGCTGTCGTCCTTGAAGAAATGCGCAGCTATGGGCTCGCACCGGCCTTTGACGAGTTGCTGCGTCAACTGGCTTATGGTGAGGAACAAGAAGGCGCTCCCCACGGCAGTATCGATGTACCGCTCGTGATCGGCTGGGGACGCAACGACAAGGTCTGTTTCCCAAGCCAAGCGAAGCGGGCACTGTCCCTCTTTCCGGACGCGCAGATGCACTGGTTTGATCGATGCGGCCACTTCCCGCATTGGGATGCTCCCCATGAAACCGCGCAGCTCATTCTCAACACGTTCTCACCACAAGTGGCTTCTTCGACGGCTGTGACGTCGGTCGGGCCGGGCGGAGTCCTTGGCGCCGCCGCAGGTGCCTGAAGCACCGACGCGCCGTGAGCATCAGCTCTCATGCAATGACTCGAGCGCGACGATGCGTTGCAAGGCAGGCGCGATCGGAATTGCTGGGAAGCAGTCGGTCGCGAGGAGCAACTATGGCCGATACGGCGAGTTCGTTGCCGCGCCACGAAGCCGCGGCTGGAGGTGAAGCCGGATCGAACGACCGCCACCGTCTTGCCCGTGGCTGCTTGACATCGCCTGCAACCCTTCCCCGCATACCAGAGCGCGGCGACCGCTTCAAGGCCGGCTACCGCCCCGCCGCGGGCTGGGTTTGACACGATTTTTGCGGCTGCCTACAGAACCGGCCGGCTGGTGTACGGCGACGTCGGTCCGGGCCCGACCGCCTTGAGCCCGTTGGCCAGTTGCCCGCTAACTGGCAAGAGCTCCAGCGGCTTGCGCCATGACTGACATCCTTGCGCCCGGGCAATGCGACGCAACGAAGCCACTGCCCCCGCTATGGTCGACTGATCGGCCATCATCCAGCCTGGTCCGGCAGCCGGGCTCGCGTTCAACCTATAAAGACGACAGGATGAAAATGGTTCTCTCCACGGCCATCGCCCTGGGCGCCACCTCGGCCGCCGTGCTGGCGCAAACCGCTCCGCTGCCGCCCGTCGCGCCAACGCAGAGGCATGTCGTGACCTGGCACGACCAGGAGGTTAGCGACCCCTGGTACTGGTTGCGCGAAAAGGACAGCGCGCCGGTGCTCAGTTACCTGAAGGCGGAGAACGCGTACACCGAAGCGGTGATGGCCGGGCTGGCGCCCCTGTCCGCGAAGCTCTACGACGAGATGCTGGGCCGCATTCAACAGACCGATCTGGACGTGCCCGTCCGCAAAGGTGACTGGTACTACTACAACCGGACGATGGAGGGCCGGCAGTACCCCATACGCTGCCGCCGCAAGGCCAGCGCTACGCTGGCCTACGACCCGCAGGCACCCGAGCAGGTGCTGCTCGACCAGAACGAGATGGCCAAGGGCAAGGCCTTCCTCAGCATCGGCGACTACCAGGTGTCTGACGACGCCGGCAGCCTGCTGTACACGGTGGACGACACCGGGTTCCGGCAATACAAGCTCTTCCGTAAGAACCTGGCCACCGGCCAGGTGCAGGGCCCGCTGGCCGAACGCGTGACCAGCGTGGAATGGGCGGCCGACAACGCCACGGTGTTTTACGTCACCGAGCACCCTGTGTCCAAGCGCTCGGATAGCCTGTGGCGCCTGGACGCCAGCGGCAAGGCGGAATTGCTGTTCGAAGAGAAGGACGAACTCTTCCGCATCGGCGTGGGGCGAACCAAGGATGCCAAGTTCCTGGTGCTCGAGTCCGAGTCCACCGACACCTGGGAAACCCGCCTGCTGGCCGCTGCGCAGCCGCAGGGCGCCTTCAAGAACGTGCTGCCACGCAGCAAGGGCCATAAGTACGAGGTCGAGCACCGCGACGGCCTGCTCTACATCCGCACCAACCGGGGTGCCAAGGACTTCCGCGTCGTCACCGCACCGCTGGCCGACCCGGCGCCCGCGAACTGGAAGCCGCTGGTGGCACACCAAGCGGGGGTGCTCATCCAGTCGGTCTCGACCTTCCGCGGCCATCTGGTGCTGACCGAAAAGTCCGAGGGCCTGGTTCGCTTCCGCGTGCACGACTTCGCCAGCGGCAAGTGGGCCACGGCGCCTTTCTCGGAACCCGTCTACGGCGCATCGCCCGGCGACAACCCCGAGTACGACACCGCACGCTTCCGCTATGGCTACCAGAGCCTGATCACGCCGCCGTCGGTGTTCGACATGGACTTGGCAACCAACGAGTCGACACTGCTGAAGCAGCAGGCCGTGCTGGGTGGCTACGACGCAAAGCTGTATATGTCAGAGCGGCTATGGGTCAAGGCGCGCGATGGCGTGCGCGTGCCGGTGTCCATCGTCTACCGCAAGGACCGTAAGCGGGACGGCAGCGCGCCCTTGTGGCTCTACGCCTATGGATCCTATGGCCACGGTACGCCGGCCAGTTTCGACAGTACGCACCTGAGCCTGCTTGACCGTGGCTTCGCGTACGCCATTGCCCATATCCGCGGCGGCGACGAGATGGGCGAGTCGTGGCACGACGACGGCATGCTGATGACGAAGAAGAACACCTTCCACGACTTCATCGACGTGGCCGAGAGCCTGCAGAAGGACAAGTGGACGACGCGTGACGGCATGGTCATCGAGGGCGCCAGCGCCGGCGGCCTGCTGATGGGTGCGGTCGCCAATTTGCGGCCCGACCTTTTCAAGGCAGTGCATTTGGCGGTGCCCTTCGTCGACGTGATGAACACGATGATGGATGCCAGTCTGCCGCTGACGGTGGGTGAGTACCTGGAGTGGGGCAATCCCAACGAGAAGCCCGCCTACGATTACCTGCGCTCGTACAGCCCCTACGAAAACCTGGCCAAGCAGGCCTACCCCGCCACCTTGGTGACCACCAGCTACAACGACAGCCAGGTGATGTACTGGGAGCCGGCGAAATACGTGGCCAAGTTGCGCACGCTAAAGACCGACAGCAACCCGCTGCTGCTGAAGATCAAGATGGAACCAGCTGGCCACGCTGGCGCGTCAGGCCGGTACGACGCGCTGCGTGACCGGGCTTTGGAGTTCGCCTGGATGATGCAGCAGGTCGGCATCACGAAGTAATGGGGCTGCCGCGCTGAAAGGCACACCGATGTCAGCCCCTGGTCCAAAAAGGCGAGGACGAGCGTGCGGGCAACACGCCGAATGAGGTTTCCGCCACAGGGTAGCCAATTCGCATCGCCGTTCAGAAATGCCAACCGGGTATCGCAGCCTGCGCCGGGGTCTGCCCTTCTGGCACCGCGAAGTAGGTGAACAACATCAGGAACACGAAGATTTTGTCGACCGCCAGCGCCTTCTCGATCAGGTAGCCGGTCAGGAACTCCAGCGACTTGGTATTGGCCAGCGAGCGTGCGGCCTCGTCCGTGCCGGCGCCACCGAGGTACCACCACAGCCAGCCCATGAAGACGAACGACATGCTGACCCAGACGAGCGACCAGATGGCCGCCTCGCCGGTGGTGACGCGGTGCGCGCCCTGCTTGCTCATCGCGAAGAAATCGACCATCAGCGCAACGAACATGAACGCCGCGAACAAGGACCACATGAGTGGGGAGCCGA
>DASQFA010000648.1:0-4095 GCA_035633375.1 Rubrivivax sp. | reverse complement strand
GAGGTCACGGCGGATCCCTGGTCGCTGCCGCGCGCGGCTGGCGCGGCCGTCGCTGCCTGCGTAGCGCCGGCGGTGCGGCTACGCAATAAGGCGAAACCCGGGCCGCGGCGGTTGACTTGCGGCGGCGCTGCGCCATGGTCGCCGCATGGTCACCACCACACTCGATCTGACCGGGCTGAAATGTCCGCTGCCGGTGCTGAAGACCCGCAAGGCGCTGACGCGGCTCAGCGCCGGCGACCGGCTCGAAGTGTCCTGCACCGATCCGCTGGCGGCGATCGACATTCCGAACCTGGTGCGCGAGACCGGCGATCGGATCGAGAGCAGCGCGCGCGGCGAGGGCGTCATCGTGTTCGTGATCGAGAAGGTGGAGCGGGCGGAGGCGAGCGACCGCGCACAGAGCTGAGATCGTGTCCCGGGCGCGGCGCAGCACGAAGTGCTGCTCCGCAGAACCGGGACCGTAACAACGGCATCGTATCCGGTAAGGCCCCGGATCAGCAGCGCACCACGCCCCGAGAGGGGCGCGTTGCGCAGCATCCGGGGCACGCCACCACCGTCATTGCGAGCCGAGGGCGGCGCGTAGCGCTGCCCGACAGCAAAGATTCCATGGGGGTGGATAGCGGCCAAGTCTGACGCCAGACTGAGGTTGCTAAATCCACTCACTGGAGACAACCGATGTTGCACGATCATCCTTGCCTTGGACCGACCGCTATCCGCACTCAGTTTGGCGCAATTTTCGTTTCGTTGGAACTGAGCCGTTCGAATTGGATCCTGACCTCGCTGTCGCCCGGCAACGGCGAAAAGATGTCGCAATACAGCCTGAAGGCCGGCGACGTCGGCGGCTTGCTGGCGCGATTTGCCGAGCTCAAGCGCAAGGCCAGAGAGCGCACCGGGTCGGACTGTCCGATCGTCAGCATCCAGGAGGCCGGGCTCGACGGATTCTGGGTGCACCGGGTGCTGCAGCAGGAAGGGGTCGAGAGCCATGTGGTCGATGCCGCCTCGATCGCGACCCCGCGCCGGCGGCGGCGGGCCAAGACCGACAAGCTCGACGGCGAGGCGCTGTTGCGCGCGCTGCTGGCGTTCAAGCGCGGCGAGCCGCGGGTGTGCTCGATGGTTGTGGCGCCGTCGCCCGAGCAGGAGGACCGCCGCCGGCTTTGCCGCGAGCGCCAGGCGCTGATCGCGGAGCGGATCGTCCATGTCAACCGGATCAAGGGGCTTTTGTTCGCGCAGGGGATAGCGGACTACGCGCCGCTGCGGCGCGACCGGCGCAAGCGGCTCGACGGCCTGCGCAGCGGCGACGGCCGGCCGTTGCCGAGACATCTGAGACGCCAGATCGACCGCGAGCTCGATCGGCTCGAACTGCTGCTCGACCAGATCGGCAAGGTCGAGGCCGAACAGAAGGCGCTGCTGGCCGCGGACCGCCAGCCGGCAACCGGCATCGCGGGTGCGCCGCCCAACGCCTTGGCGATGCTGCTGGCCGTGAAGGGGATCGGTGAACAGTCCGCCGACATTCTGTGGTCGGAAGGACTGAGCCGGGAGTTCGCCAATCGCCGGCAGGTCGCCGCCTATGCGGGGCTTGCGGCAACGCCCTGGCGCAGTGGCGCGGTGATCCACGAGCAGGGCCTGTCGAAGGCCGGCAACCCGCAACTGCGGACCACGATGGTGCAACTGTCCTGGCTGTGGTTGCACCATCAGCCGCAATCGGCGCTGGCCCGCTGGTTCCGGGCGCGCGGCGAGCGCGGCCGCAAGGGCTCGATCGTCGCACTGGCGCGCAAGCTGCTGGTCGCGTTGTGGAAGTACGTCAGGCACGGCGTCGTGATCGAGGGGGCGATCATGAAGCCCGCAGTCTGACACGGTTCGCACCGACGTGACCTCCCACCCCCAGCAAAGGACACCGACAACACACCAATCAGTCGAGGCCTGATCAGCCTCGGCCGATCCGGGCGGACGGACCGATGGATTGCTTGGCTTCAAATGCCGCAACGAAGAATGGACCCGTCCTCTCGAGCCTTCCCGTCGCAAGCGGAATCCTGGTGCGGTCGCCTCGGGCGACGACCGAATGTGAGTTTGATCTGGCAGGCAAACCAGATCGTCGAACCGGCTCGAACCTCGGATCGCTGTGAAGTGAAAAGGAGCTGTGCTGCTACGCCCGACCACCACAGCCTGATGGCGTGCTCGATCGCGTCAAGGCCAAGCCGCTGCGCGGCGGCCCTGCGGGCCGGCCTTGACCCGATCTGCGCGCGCCATCTTCGAGGCTCCATGGTCGGGACGAAGAGGTGGCTGCAGTCAAACTAAGAGGTGCACTATGCCTTGACACACCACTTCCCCATGTGAGCAATCCAGGGGCAGCGAGCACAGACTGGATTGCGTCGTCGCAACAGCTCCTAGGAAGAAGCTGGCTATGGAAGTCAGGCAGCGGCCTCCGCGATGGGTTGAAGTTGCACGCTGTAGCCGAGTTTTTTGAGGCTTGCGATATGCCGGTTGACCTTGAGTTCGACAGGCCGTCGATCGAAATAGGCGGCGCCGAGATCCTGATGTTCGGAACCGTCCTTGAGGATGTGGTAGATCGCGGTCAGCATCGAAGCGGCGAGTGCACAGATGGCTTTCTGTGGCCCGCGCCTGCTTTGCAGCCGGAAGAACAAGGCCCGATAATAGCTGTCCTTTTTGCGCTTGGCGGCCCAGGCGCATTGCACCAGCATGGTCTTGAGCCAAGGCGCGCCCTTGCGCAGGCGCGAAGGCTTGCGTTTGCCGGCGCTTTCGTTCTTCCCAGGACACAATCCGCTCCAGGAGACCAAATGTCCGGCGGTGGGGAAGCGGCTCATGTCGCAGCCTATTTCCGACAGGATGGCAGTGGCCGACACCGTGCTGACGCCGGGGATCGTGCACAGCAGATCGATCAGGGCGCGAAAGGGGCCCTCGTCGTCTCCGGCCTTCCGATGGATGGATGCCGCCCGCCGATCGATCTCACCATCGATCTTCCGGATCGCTTCGTCCAGCACATCCCATTGCTCGAGGTGGATGGCGAGCAGAAAACGATGGTGATCGGTCAGCCGCCCGTGCAACGTATCGTAGAGTTCCTTCGGCGTCGCTTTGAGCCGTTTGCCGGCGAGCTCCGCCAGCTGACGCGGCTGCCGGACGCCTCGGATCATCGCCTCGATCATCCGCCGGCCGCTGGCCCCCATGATGTCGCTGATCACCGAATCCAGCTTGATGTTGGCTTCGGCCAGCGTCCGCGATATCCGCTGAACGTGGCGGGTCTGCTCACGCACCAGTTGCTTGCGGGTCCGCGTCAACCCGCGCAGGTCCTGGATCTCCTCGTCCGGAACGAAGCTGGCCTTGATCAAGCCATACGCCAGAAGATCGGCGATCCACATCGCGTCGTTGACGTCGGTCTTGCGGCCCGGGACGTTCTTGATGTGCGCCGCATTGGCGACGATCAACTCGAACGGACCTTCGCCGAGGATGCGAAACACCGGCATCCAATACACACCGGTCGCCTCCATCGCCACGTGGCTACATCGCTCTTCCTCCAACCACGCGCGCAGCGCTTCCAGCTGCTCCGTCGTCGTCGGGAAGGTCCGACACGTCCGCATTGTCTTGCTCTCCGCGACAGTCCGCACGCAGACCACGATGGTGTCCTTGTGCACGTCCAGGCCAGCTACACGTCCATAAAGCGTATCCATTCGGTGTTCCTCCGACGATCTGGCGCCGTCGGCGTGGGCGCCCGTCAAGAAAGAATCCTAGGAAGCGTGCTCCGGGGTGTCGCCACCCCTCCGCGCCAATGTGTGTCATCCAGGCGCCCGGGTCCAACTCGCAACCGGGCTCTCGCGCACCAGGGAGAAACCGACCTCTATGCCGACGGCCCCCTAACATGCCACTCTCGCCGCCGATCGAAAAGCTTCATCCAACGCGGGTCGGCCCCGTCCGCCGGTCCCAACTCGCAATGACGCTAGGCGCGGTCACTGACGAGTGATTTTGTAGGCGTTACTCCGAAATCGCCTTCGCCGATTTCACCTGGTCGCGCAGCATGAATTTCTGGATCTTACCGGTCGACGTTTTCGGGATCGCGGTGAATTCGATCACCTTCGGCGTCTTGAA
>DASQFA010000647.1:0-2693 GCA_035633375.1 Rubrivivax sp. | reverse complement strand
CCTGGTGGAAGTGGCGATCCTGGCCAGCGTGGTGGACCCCTTCGATCCGATGGAGAAGGCGTTCCATCAGCTCGGCGAGCGCTTTCTGGCCGACACCGAACACCTGCACCACGATTGGCGTCTGGTGCAGACCTACGCACTCAGCCCTGAACTGCGCGCGATGTCGCATGTTTGGGCGGCATCGGCCGACGGTGCCCAGACGGTGGCCGCCAAGGGTGCGCCGGAGGCGGTGATGGATCTGTGCCACCTCGATCAGGCGCAGAAGTCCCGCATCGCCAGCGCCGTCGATGAACTGGCTGCCCAAGGGCTGCGGGTGCTGGCGGTGGCGCGCGGTGCCTTCGAGGGCCAGGCCTGGCCGGCGACCGAACACGACTTCGACTTTGAGTTCCTCGGGTTGCTGGGCCTGGCCGACCCGGTGCGCCCCCAGGTGCCGGCCGCCGTGGCCGAATGCCGTGCGGCCGGCATCCGCGTGGTCATGATCACCGGGGACTATCCGGCCACGGCGCGGTCCATTGCCGAGCAGGCCGGCCTGGCTGCCCTGGCCGAAAGCGAAGTCCTGTCGGGCGACGAGATCGCGACGCTGAGCGACGCGGCCCTGCGCGAGCGCATGGCCAGCGTCAGTGTCTGCGCCCGCATCGCGCCGGAACAGAAGCTGCGCATCGTGCAGGCGCTGAAGGCCCGCGGCGACATTGTCGCCATGACAGGCGATGGCGTGAACGACGCCCCGGCGCTGCGTGCGGCGCATGTGGGTGTGGCCATGGGAAGCCGCGGCACGGACGTGGCCCGCGAGTCGGCATCGCTGGTGCTCGTCGATGACGACTTCGCCGCTATCGTGGCGGCGGTGCGCCTGGGTCGCCGCATCTTCGACAACCTGCGCAAGGCCATGTCGTACATCCTGGCCGTGCACGTGCCCATCGCCGGCATGGCGCTGCTGCCGGTGCTGTTCGGCTGGCCCGCACTGCTGTTCCCAATGCACATCGCCTTGCTCGAACTCATCATCGACCCAGCCTGCTCAATCGCGTTCGAGAACGAGCCGGCCGAGAGCGACGTGATGCAACGACCGCCGCGTGATGCCGCGGCACCGCTCTTCGGCGGCGCAACGCTTTGGTTGTCGCTCTTTCAAGGCATGGGCGTGCTCGCAGCAGTCCTTGCCGCGTTCGCGTGGGCCAGTCCCCGACTGCCCGAACCGGAGGCCCGCGCGTTCGCATTCGCCACCCTGGTGGTCGGCAACTTGGCGCTCATTTTGTCCAACCGCTCGGCAACGAGATCGCTCTGGGCCACGCTACATGTACCGAACAAGACTCTCTGGGTGGTCGTGGGGCTAGCGCTCGCGCTGTTGCTGGCGGCGCTCTACACCCCCTGGGCCGTTGGCGTGCTGCGATTTGCAACCCTGCCGGCTCAAGAACTGGCCGCTGCCAGCGCACTGGGCGTGCTGAGCGTTGTGTGGTCCGAAGGAATCAAGTGGATGCGGCGGCGCAGCCTGAAGTCAGGTGCGCTTGGTAGTGCCATGCACGGCCCAGCGACCGGACGCCCGAGCTGATCTACGGCGACACCAGTAGGCAGGCGATTTCCGCGAGCACCTCGCCGTCATGTCCTACCCAGGTGTGCCCACACTCGTCGAAACCGCGGGGCGGTTCACGAGAGGTCCGGTAGAACTTTGGCAGACCGGCTCGCAATGGGTACGATGCCAAGATACGCGCATCGATGCTGCAGCTGGGATGTGCTGCAACCATGGCGACGAACTTGATCGGCATCCGCCGCCGCTGCAGGTAATGACTGTGGCAACAGGAGAAGCGTATGTCCCAGGAACATCGTGCAAATCGCAGCGACCTCATCCGTATCGCTGGCGAAGTGATGGCCGAGCGTGGATTGGAGCCGGAGTTCCCGGCTGCCGCCCTGACCCAGCTCGCCAAGATCACCGGGCCCGGCCGCGACGAGGATCCGCGCATTCGCGATCTCACCGCGCTGCCCTGGTGTTCGATCGACAACGACGACTCGCTCGATCTTGATCAACTCACCGCCTGCGAGCCGCTGGCGGCCGGCGCAGTAAAGATCTTCGTGGCGGTGGCCGATGTCGATGCCCTGGTCACGAAGGGTTCGGCCATCGACACCCACGCCTGGACCAACACCACCTCGGTCTACACGTCGGCGCGGGTGTTTGCGATGCTGCCCGAGCGGCTGTCGACCGATCTGACTTCGCTCAATGCCGACCAGGACCGGCTCGCGATCGTGACCGAGATGGTCGTCGCTCCCGATGCTTCGATCACGCAGGCCACCCTGTACCGGGCGAAGGTGCGCAACCATGCGAAGCTGGCCTATGACGCGTTGTCGGCATGGATCGACGGCGACGGCGCGTTGCCCGAAGCGGCACGCGCGGTCGACGGACTCGACCAACAGTTGCAGACCCAGGACAATGTGGCCCAGCGACTGCGCGTGCGGCGGCATGCCCAGGGCTCGCTCGAGCTCGAAACCTTTCAGCCGCGCGCAGTGTTCGACGGCGAACGCGTGGTCGAGATACAGCTGCAGGTCCAAAACCGTGCCCGGCAGTTGATCGAGGAATTCATGATCGCGACCAACGAGTGCAGCGCGCGCTTCCTGGCAGCCGCCGGTGGCGCCTCACTGCGCCGCGTGGTGCGCTCACCCGAGCGCTGGCTGCGCATCGTGGAGCTGGCCCGCAAGTACGGCGAGAGCCT
>DASQFA010000646.1:0-9991 GCA_035633375.1 Rubrivivax sp. | reverse complement strand
TGCTCGGCCCGGGCAGCGACTTCATCCCGGTGATGCTGTACGAATGGCGTTCGCTGACGCCGCTGCAGCGCGGCACGATCCACAAGCTGCAGCGCGACTATGAAGGCGCCTGGGCCGGCGCGCTGGCGGCACTGCAGGAGGCCGGGCGCCTGCAGGCCGATGCGCGCGTGGCTCGGCTGATGTTCCTGGGCGCGCTGAACTGGTCGGTGCAGTGGTACAAGCCGAAGCAGGGCGCCTCGCTGGACGAACTGACCGAGATCGCGATGCAGCTCTTCGTGCCGCACACCGGCTGAACCTTCCCTGTACCGACCCCGCCCACTTGAGGAGACCCCGATGAACGAGCGCGCCACCTTCACCCGCATGGACCAGAGCACCGCCCAGGACTGGCAGGCGATCACCAGTGAGTTCATGCACTTCAGCAAGGCCTTGCCGCAGCGCATCCTGGCGCACCTGAAGCTGCTCGACGGCGATTACGGGGGCTTTCCGATCGACCGCTACAGCCACTGCCTGCAGACCGCCACGCTGGCCCTGCGCGACGGGCGCGACGAGGAGTACGTGGTGTGCGCGCTGCTGCACGACATCGGCGACACGCTCGGCTGCTACAACCACCCCGACATTGCCGCGGCGATCCTCAAGCCCTTCGTCAGCGAAGCCAACCACTGGATGGTGCAGCACCACGGCATCTTCCAGGGCTACAACTTCTTCCACCACATCGGCCTGAACCGCGACCTGCGCGACATGTTCCGCGGCCACGAACACTACACCCGTACCGAGGAGTTCATCGCGCTGTACGACAACCCAGCCTTCGACGTGCAGGGGGAGATCCTGCCGATCGCCGATTTCGAGCCGATGCTGCGGCGTGTGTTCGCAACGCCCAGGCAATCCATCTACAAGGCGGCGCTCGAC
This sequence comes from Rubrivivax sp., assembly GCA_035633375.1. GTDB lineage: Bacteria > Pseudomonadota > Gammaproteobacteria > Burkholderiales > Burkholderiaceae_C > Rubrivivax. Next base: position 9,085 of record DASQFA010000646.1, on the reverse strand, counting down.
GCGGCATGATCGACTTCCCGTGCACCCAGGCGGCAGCACGGGCCGTGGGGCCAGCGGATGGTCGTCGAGCTTGCCGCGCCGCTTTGCCGGCGCTGCGCGGCTCTGCGCGGCTCTGCGAGAATCGCGCGCGGGCCGTGGCGCCCGGCAACGTGGCAAGCCCTCCATGACCTTCAAGAATATCTTTCTCGTGTTGCTGGCCCTGGCGGTGGCACTGGCCGGCTACTTTGCGGTGGCGTTGAACTGGAGCTACTCCACCGGCGAGCGTGCCGGCTGGATCCAGAAGCTGTCGAACAAGGGCTGGCTGTGCAAGACCTGGGAGGGCGAGCTGGCGCTCGTCTCGCTGCCCGGCAGCGCCACGGTGGAAAAGTTCCAGTTCACGGTGCGCGATGACGCCGTCGCGGCTGAACTGGCCAGGGTGATGGGCAAGCGCGTCACGTTGCACTATGAAGAGAAGGTCGGTTTGCCGACCACCTGCTTCGGCGAGACGCGCCATTACGTCACCCGCGTCACCGAGGCCAGCGACATCTCGCTCTCGCCCGGCGTGGTGGTGCAGACGGCGCCGGCCAGCGCGCCCGCGTCGGCCGCCTCGCGCTGAGGCGCGGCCGTAGCCGGTGGGCGCGCGGCGCATGATCGCGGCCGCTGCGCGGTGGCACACTCGTTGCTCCATATCGACGGCATGAGCCAGAACTTCCTCTACCACCCAGGCGATGCGGTCGATTGGCCCGCCGTGCGGCAGGCGCTGCACGGCCTGGCCGTGGAAGACAGCGCCGCGGCGCGCGAGCGCGCCGCCGCCGATTACCACTGGTACAGCCCCATCCTGGCCGAGCAACTGCGGGGCAAGCGGCCCGACCTGGTAGTGCGGCCGCGCTCATTCGACGACGTGCTGCAACTGGCCGCGGCCTGCGCGCGGCACCGCGTGCCACTCACCGTGCGCGGTGGCGGCACCGGCAACTATGGCCAGTGCGTGCCGCTGCACGGCGGCATCGTCATGGAAACCGGCGCAATGAACCGCGTGCTGCGCATCGAACAGGGCTGGGCCAGCGTCGAAGCCGGCACCTTGCTGCACGACCTGAACCAGGCCGCAGGCCGCAGCGGCCAGCAGTTGCGCATGTGGCCCAGCACCGAGCGCATCGCCACGGTCGGCGGCTTCATCGCCGGCGGGCATTCGGGCATCGGCTCGATCCGCCACGGCATCCTGGCCGACACGGGCAACGTGCGTCGGCTGCGCATCGTCACGCTGGAAGACCCGCCGCAGGTGCTCGACCTGATCGATGCCGACATCCAGAAGGCGCACCATGCCTATGGCACCAACGGCATCATCGTCGAGGTCGACATTGCACTGACGCAGGCGGTCGAGTGGCAGCACACCATCACGCTGTTCGACCGCTACGACGCGGTGCTGCGCTTCGGCCTTGCCGTGGGGCAGCACAGCATCGCGCGCGACATCGACGTGTTCCAGCTGTCCGCGGTGGAGCGGCGCATCACGCCGTACTACGCCGGGCTGCGCGAGCGGCTGGAAGACGCCGATGCGATGTTCGCGCAGGTCTCGCCGGGCACGCTGGCGGCCTATGAATCGCTGGCGCAACGCATGGGTGGCCGCATGGTGGTGCGCGGCACCGAGGCCGAGTTGCTGGCGCAAGGACTGCCGTCGGTGACCGAGTGCGCCTACAACCACACCACGTTGGAGGCGCTGAAGTCCGACCGCGGCGTGACCTACCTGCAGGTGGCCTACCCGGGCCCGCTGGACGCCGACCTGGTGGCCGCGCAGATGCAGCGCTTCGGCGACGAGTTGTACTTCCACCATGAGTTCAGCCGTGCCGGCAGCGAGCTGGTGGCCTTTGCGCTGCCGTTGGTGCAGTATTTCGACGAGGCGCAGTTGCGCGGCCTGATGCGCAGCTTCGAGGCCGACGGCTGCCGCATCTTCGACCCCCACACCTTCGTGCTCGAAGACGGCGGCATGAAGCAGGTGGACGAGGCGCAACTGGCCTTCAAGCGCCGCGCCGACCCGCATGGCCTGATGAACCCCGGCAAGACACGCGCCTGGGACGAGCGTGTGCTGGGTCGGCTGGTGCGGTCTTGAGCACGCCGGGCCGCACCACCTGTAAGAGCGCCTGCCTTGCGATGCGGCGCGCAGCGCCTGGGGTGCGAAGTTGAAGTTGTTGGTGGTGTTCTGCCACCCCGACCCCGACAGCTACGGCGCCGCGCTGCACCGCGCCGCCCTGGACGCCTTGCGCAGCGCCGGGCACGAGTTGCGCCAGATCGACCTGTACGCACAGGGCTTCGACCCGGTGTTCACGGCGGCCGAGAAATCCACCTACCTGAGCGACACGCAGCGCAACATCGAAGGCGTGGCGCTGCATGTAGATGCCCTGCGCTGGGCCGAGGGCTGGGTGGTCGTCTATCCCACCTGGTTCTACGGCGCGCCGGCCATGCTCAAGGGTTGGCTCGAGCGTGTCTGGCTGCCGGGCGTGAGCTTTCGCATCGCCACGGCTCGGCAGCGCACCATCGGTGGCGAGTTGGGCAACATCCGCCTGTTCGTCGGCATCACCACCTCGGGCTCGCCGTGGTGGTGGCTCAAGTTCATCGGCGATCCCGGGCGCAGCCTGTTCATGAAGGGTCTGCGTCCGCTGTATGCCAAGCGCTGCCGCATGCGCTGGCTGCAGCTGTACAACATGAACCACGTGACGCAGACTGAGCGCGAGGGCTTCATCGCGCGCGTGCGGCGCGAACTCTCCACCTTAGCGAAGGAGCCGTGATGAGCATCGCACAACCGCTCGCAAAGTACGCCGCCTGGCGCCGCGTCGGGGACTTCGTCTTCCTGTCGGGTGTGATCGCGGTGGAGCCATCCACCGCGACCATCGTCAAGGGATACGCCGACATTCCGGCCGCCGCGCGCCGGCTGCTCGGCGAGACCGGCGAGTTCAGCACCGACATCAAGGAAGGCCCGATCCTGGCGCAGAGTTGGTTCGTGCTAGACCGCATCCGCAGCACGGTGGAGGCGGCCGGCGGGCGCATGGACGATGTCTTCAAGCTGGTGCAGTACTTTCGTTGCCTGGACCACTTTCCGTACTACAGCCGGGTGCGCAAGCTGTTCTTCACTGGCGAGCCACCGGCCTCCACCGTGGTCGAGGTCAGCGCGATGCTGCCCACGGCGGACATCCTGGTCGAGGTGGAGGCCACCGCGTATCTGCCGCTGAAAGGCTGATCCCCGCTGGCACCCGGCATATCGCGAACCCGGCTGGGGCGGCGGGCACCAAAGCGGCTACAGTGCCGCACCAGGGCGGTGCCGAGCGCGCCTGCCGCGGGTGGCACAACGCTTGCACGCTCGTGGCGGCTTGTCCCCGAACCACACCCCTACTGGCTTGACCCGCAAAGGAACCGCCCATGAAGTCACATGCCGTCCGCGTCCTGGCCCTGGCCGCTGCCGCCCTGGGCGCGACCGCAGCCCAGGCGCAGGAGAAGTTCACCTTCCTCACCAACTGGTATGCGCAGGCCGAGCATGGCGGCTTCTACCAGGCGCTGGCCACCGGCCTGTACAAGAAGGAGGGCCTGGACGTGACCATCAAGATGGGCGGGCCGCAGGTCAACGGCATGCAGTTGCTGGCGGCTGGGCAGACCGACTGCTTCATGGGCTATGACCATCAGACCATCAAGGCCTGGGAGAACGGCGTCAACGCCGTCACCGTGGCCGCGGCTTTCCAGAAGGACCCGCAGGTGCTGATCGGCCACCCCGGCGTGGTCAACAAGATGGAAGACCTGAAGGGCAAGACCATCCTGATCTCCAGCGCCGCGAACACCACCTACTGGCCGTGGCTGATGGCCACCTACAAGCTCGAAGCGTCGCAGGCGCGCCCCTACACCTTCAACATCCAGCCCTTCATCGCCGACAAGAACGTGGTGCAGCAGGGCTACCTGTCGAGCGAGCCCTATGCCATCGAGAAGGAAGCCAAGTTCAAGCCCAACGTGTTCCTGCTGTCCGACTATGGCTGGCCTCCGTACTCCACCACCATCGTGTGCATGGAAGACACGGTGAAGAAGAACCCGAAAGCCGTGGCCGCCTTCGTCAAGGCCAGCATGCTGGGCTGGAAGGACTACCTGAAGGGTGACCCATCGCCGGCCAACGCTCTGATCAAGAAGGACAACCCGAACATGACCGACGACAAGATCGCCGTCGGCATCAAGCTGTTGAACGAGACCGGCATGGTCTTCGGCGGTGACGCCGCGAAGATGGGCGTGGGCACCGTCACCGACGCGCGCATGAAGGCCACCTACGACATGATGGTGGCGATGAAGCTGCTCGACCCGGGCAAGGTCGACCTGAAGAAGACCTACACCACCGAGTTCGTCAAGGACCTAAAAGTCATGCCTTGAACGATGCGCGGTGCCAGCGATGAGCGTCCCGTGTATCGACCTGTCGGCTGAGAACGATGCGCTGCTCGCGCCGCGCATCGATGCCGCGCTGCGCGAGCACGGTTCGTCATGATTCCCGCGGTCGAGGTGCTGTCGGTCGAGAAGACCTATCCGAACGGCACGCATGCCTTGCAACCCGTCAACCTGACGGTGCAGGAAGGCGAGTTCGTCACGCTGCTCGGCCCCTCGGGCTGCGGCAAGAGCACGCTGCTGAAGATGGTGGCGGGGCTGCTGGAGCCGAGCAACGGCCGCCTGCTGCTGTGGCGCAAGCCTGTGGACCAGATCGAGAGCACCGGCCATCGCCTGTCCTTCGTCTTCCAGGAGCCGACGCTGATGCCGTGGGCGCGTGTGCAGGCCAACGTGCAATTGCCGCTGGACCTGGCCGGCGTGCCGCAGGCCCAGGCTGCGCCGCGCGTGCACGAGTCGCTGGCGCTGGTCGGGCTGGACAAGTTTGCGCAAGCCCTGCCGCGCGAGCTGTCGGGCGGCATGCAGATGCGCGTGTCGATCGCACGCGGGCTGGTGACGCAGCCGACGCTGCTGCTGATGGACGAGCCCTTCGGCGCGCTCGACGAGATCACGCGCAACCGCCTCGACAGCGACCTGCTCGAGCTGTGGCAGCAGAAGAAGCTGACCGTCATCTTCGTCACGCATTCGATCTACGAGGCGGTGTACCTGTCCACCCGCGTGGTGGTGATGGCGGCACGCCCCGGGCGGCTGATCGAGGAGCTGCAGATCGACGAGCCCTACCCGCGCGGCCCGGAGTTCCGCGTCTCCACCGCTTTCAGCCATTACGCCAAGCGGCTGCAGGACAGCCTGCTGCGCGCCAGCGGCAGTGGCGTCGAAGGGGCACTGGCATGAGCCCGTGCACGCGTGTCGTCTGTGCATGGAGCACTTCGCTCCCGGGCCGCGAGGTGCGCGCATGAACACCATGGCCGAGGCGTCCAGCACCCGGGCCGCAGCACGCCGCGCGCCGACGCCGTGGCTGTCGCGCCCCGAGGTGCAGCGCGTGTTCTATCCGGCGCTGGTGGCGGTGCTGCTGATCGGGCTGTGGCAATGGTGGGTCATGGCCTTCGACATCCCCAAGTTCCTGGTGCCCTCGCCGCTGCTGGTGGCGCAGACGCTGGTCAAGGACGCGGGCCTGCTTTTCGGCGCGCTGTTCACGACATTGAAGATCACGGTCTTCGCCTTTTTCTGCGCCACGCTGCTAGGCGTGCTCATCGCCTTTGCGTTCGTGCAGAGCCGCGTCGTCGAAACGGCGCTCTTCCCCTATGCGGTGCTGCTGCAGGTGACGCCGATCGTGGCCATCGCGCCGCTGATCATCATCTGGGTGAAGAACCCGACCGCCTCGCTGGTGATCTGCGCCACGCTGGTGGCGCTGTTCCCGATCATCGCCAACACCACGCTTGGCCTGCGCAGCGTGAACCCGGGGCTGATGAGCTACTTCAAGCTCAATCGCGCCAGCCGGCTGCAGGTGCTGTGGCGGCTGCGCATCCCGAGCGCGCTGCCGTACTTCTTCGGCGGGCTGCGCATCAGCTCGGGCCTGGCGCTGATCGGCGCGGTGGTGGCCGAGTTCGTGGCCGGCACCGGCGGCACCGGCACCGGCTTGGCCTACCAGATCCTGCAAAGCGGCTACCAGCTGAACATCCCGCGCATGTTCGCCGCGCTGCTGCTCATCACCGTCACCGGCGTGCTGCTCTTCGCGGCGATGGCCGCACTCTCGCAATGGGCGCTGGGCAGCTGGCACGAGAGCGAGACACACCATGACTGATTCGAGCGGCCCAGGGAGCGCGACGCCGGGCCCGGCCGACGTGCTAGTGCGCGGAGCGGCGCACCTGTGGACCGGCCAGCGCGGCGATGCGATGCGCCACGCAGCCCAACCCGACCCATCGGGGTCGGGCGGCAACGACATCCGCGTGCGCGGCGGTGTCATCAGTGCCATCGGCGCGCTGCAGCCGCAGGCCGGCGAGCGCATCATCGATGCCACCGATTGTGTCATCTACCCGGGCTGGGTCAACACCCATCACCATCTGTTCCAGAGCCTGCTCAAGGGCATCCCGGCCGGCATCAACCTGGCCCTGGTACCCTGGCTGGGGGCGGTGCCGGTGCCCTACCGGCGCCATTTCGACACCGAACACGCGTTGCGCATCGCGGCGCGCGTGGGCCTGGTCGAGCTGCTGCTGTCGGGCTGCAGCACGGTGGCCGACCACCAGTACCATTACTGGCCGGACATGCCCTTCGATGCCTCGGCCGCGGTCTTCGACGAGGCCGACAGGCTCGGTGTGCGATTCGTGCTGTGCCGCGGCGGCCAGACCATGGCGCGGCAGTTGACCGACCAGCAGGCGCCGCCGCAGGTGATGCCGGAAACACTCGACGCCTTCCTGGCCTCGATCGAGCGCGACGTGCAGCGCTTCCACCAGCCCGGCCCGATGGCCATGCGCCGCGTGGTCAGCGCCATCACCACGCCCAACTGGAGCTGCCGCGCCGAGGAGCTCAAGCCCATGGCGCGCGAGGCGCGGCGCCTGGGCATCCGCCTGCACAGCCACCTGTCGGAAAGCCACGACTACGTGCGCTGGGCGCGCGAGGTGCACGGCTGCACACCGCTGCAGTTTGTCGAGGCGCATGAATGGGTCGGCCCGGATGTCTGGTACGCGCACATGGTGCACCTGGACGACGCCGAGATCGCGCTGTGCGCGCGCACCGGCACCGGCATCGCGCACTGCCCGCAGAGCAACGGCCGCCTCGGCTCGGGCATCGCGCGCGTGCCGGAGATGCTGGCCGCGGGCGTGCCGGTGTCGCTGGCCGTCGATGGCGCCGCATCGAACGAGGCCGCCGACATGCTGAGCGAAGCCCATGCCTGCTGGTTGATGCACCGCGCTGACCCGCGGGCGGGTCAGCGGGCCCACCTCGGTCATGTGCCTGGCCACCATGTGGCACAACCCGGCGGCGACGCTGCGGCGATGACGGTCGAAGACGTGGTGCACATCGGCACCGCCGGCGGCGCGCGCGTGCTCGGCATCGACGGCATCGGTACGCTGGCCGTGGGCCAGGCGGCCGACATCGCCGTCTACAGCCTCGACCAGCCGCGCTTCTTTGGCCTGCACGACCCGGCCATCGGCCCCGTCGCCAGCGGCGGCAAGGCCGCGCTGCGCGCCTTGCTGGTGGCTGGCCGCGTGGTGGTGCAAGACGATGCCATTCCGGGCCTGGACCTGGCCGAACTGCGACACGAGGCGCAAGTCCTGGTCAGCCGGATGCTCGAGTCATGAGCCCGAGCGCCGGGCCGTCCCAAGCCGGGCTCGTCCCCTCGGGGGACCGACCGCCGTACGCGGCGGGCGAGGGGCTGTCATGAGCCCGAGCGCCGGGCCGCCCCAAGCCGGGCTCGTCCCCTCGGGGGACCGACCGCCGTACGCGGCGGGCGAGGGGCTGGCATGAGCTTCGATCCCGCCACCGTGGCCCGCCTGAGCGCCGAGCTGGCCGCCAAACTGCCGGCGCTGGAGTGGATCACCGACAGCCGCGTCGAGCGCCTGAGTCAGGATTTCTACTGGTTCAGCCCCGTGCTCAAGCGCCAGCTCGAAGGCCTGCGTGCCGATGCGGTGGTGCGGCCCAAGACCGAGGACGAGATTCGCGCCGTGGTGGCGGGTTGCGCCAGTGCCGGCGTGCCCATCACCGTGCGCGGCAGCGGCACCGGCAACTACGGCCAGTGCATGCCGCTGCACGGCGGCGTGATCCTCGACCTGTCGGCCTACAACAAGCTGCTGTGGGTGCAGCAGGGCATTGGCCGCGCCCAGGCCGGCATGCGCATGATGGAGTTCGATCGGCAGGCCCAGCAGCCCGTGCTGGGCCCCGACGGCCGCCAGGGCCCGGGATGGGAGCTGCGCTGCGTGCCCAGCACCTTCCGCAGCGCCACGCTGGGTGGCCTGTACGGCGGCGGCTTCGGTGGGGTGGGCAGCATCAACTACGGTCCGCTGGCCAGCACCGGCAACGTGCTCGGCGTGCGCGCGATGAGCATCGAGCCCGAGCCGAAGGTGGTGGAACTGCGTGCTCCCGAAGCGCTGTTGCTGCACCATGTGTACGGCACCAACGGCCTGGTGCTCGAACTCGAAGTCGGCCTGGCACCGGCCCACCCCTGGCTGGAGGCGATCTGCTGCTTCGAGGCCTTCGACGCGGCGATCGAGTTTGCCGCGGCGCTGGCCTCGGCGCCGGGCGTGGTGAAGAAGAGCGTGACGCTGCTCGCCGCACCGATCCCCGATCTGCTGCTAAAGGCGGTGCCGCCGCTGGCCGGCACGATGCGCGCCGGCTCGAACGCGGTGTTCGTGCTGGTGGCTGAGTACAGCGAAGCGGCGCTGCAACAGCTGCTGCGCGAGTTCGGCGGCCACATCAGCTACCGCAAGAGTGCAGCCGAGGTGCGCGCCAGCAACCGCACCATCGTCGAGTACACCTGGAACCACACCACGCTGCATGCGATGAAGGCCGACAAGAGCCTGACCTACATCCAGACCGGCTTCCCTGTGGGCAGCAATGTGCAGCAGGCCAAGGACCTGCGCGCGGCACTCGGCGACGAGATGCACACGCACCTGGAGTTCATCCGCACCAAGGAAGGCGCCATGACCTGCAGCGGCCTGCAGCTGGTGCGCTACAGCACCGACGCACGTCTGAACGAGATCATGCAGATCCACCG
>DASQFA010000645.1:0-1528 GCA_035633375.1 Rubrivivax sp. | reverse complement strand
TAGCCTGGCCCACTACGGGCGTGCTTTACGCCAGTTCCAGTGCTACATCGAAGACCCGGTGGCCAGCACCGACGCCGCCATCGGCGTCCGTCCGGATTTTGTAATGGCCCACGTGCTCAAGGCCTACCTCCTTCTCCTCGGGACCGAGCCGGAGACCATCGCCATCGCCCGTGACTGCCATGCAACGGCGGCACGTCTGTCGGCCAATGCTCGCGAGCGCGGCCACATCGAGGCCATCGGCCAGTTGCTCGACGGAAATTGGCATCGCGCCGCCCGGGTTCTCGAAGATGTCAGCATCGACAACCCGCGCGACGCGCTCGCGCTACAGGCCGGGCATCTGCTCGACTTCTACGTGGGCAATTCGCGCATGTTGCGCGACCGGATCGCCCGCGCCTTGCCGGCGTGGTCGAAGACAATGCCCGGCTACCATGCCGTACTCGGCATGCACGCTTTTGGCCTTGAAGAATGTGCTGATTATGCTCGCGCCGAGGCCCAAGGCCGTACAGCGGTGGAACTTGAGCCACGTGACGGTTGGGCACAGCATGCGGTGGCACACGTGATGGAAATGCAGTGCCGTCAGGCCGACGGTATCGCCTGGATGCGCGCCGAGCCGGATGCCTGGTCGACCGACAGCTTCTTCAAGGTGCATCTGTGGTGGCATTTGGCGCTATACCACCTCGAACTGGGCGAGATCGATACGGTGCTGGCCTTGTTCGACGGCCCTATCCACGGTGATCGATCCACAGTGGTGCTGGATATGATCGACGCCTCCGCCATGTTGTGGCGCCTTCATTTGCGCGGCATCGACGTCGGCCAGCGCTGGGAGTCGGTGGCCGACGGCTGGTTGCCATTTACCCGTTCCGGCAACTACGCCTTTAACGACGTGCACGCGGTGATGGCATTCGTTGGTGCGCGGCGCGCTGATGCCGTCGAAGAGGTGCTCGATACGCAGCGGGCGGTGATGTGCGGCGCTGGCGACAACGCAAGCTTCACCCGCGAGGTCGGTCATCCGCTGACACTGGCGCTTAAAGCCTTCGGCGAGGAACGCTACAATGAAACGCTGCGCCTGATCCGCCCGGTGCGCGAAATCGCCCACCGCTTCGGCGGTAGCCATGCCCAGCGCGATCTGCTTGACCTGACCCTGATCGAGGCTGCGCTACGGGCTGGGCAGCACAATCTGGCCGCTGCGTTGTGTGCCGAGCGCCTTGCCTTGCGGAAGTACAGCCCGCTGACGCGGCAACTCTTCGCCCGCGCGGAACCGTTGCGCGTTGCAGCCTGAGCGAGTTCAAACGGAGCTGCCTTTGCGGCAGCCTCCGTTTTCTTGTTGCCGACCCGGTGATTGAAAAAGATCGTCGCTGAAATGGATCAATGCGTCGAGGGATGGCTTGGTGGCCGTTCGCTTTGGTGAAACCGGCGATCTGTTTCAGGACTTCAGGTCTCGGATGTCAACGCTGATGAAAAAACTGATTCACTATTCTTGCGGCTGCTGAGGCTGAGACCGCTAGGCTGGCGAAGAGCGCAACGGCGT
>DASQFA010000644.1:0-8886 GCA_035633375.1 Rubrivivax sp. | reverse complement strand
CGCAACGTGCGCCTCGCCGAAGCGCCCAGCTACGGCCAGCCGGGCGTGGTGTTCGACCCTTCCTCCAAGGGAGCGATGGCCTTTCTCGCCTTCGCGCAAGAGCTGGTGCGGCGCGTGGCTTCGCCATGAGCCGCCGGGCCGGCCCCAAAAGGCGAACTCCGGAGTGCGCAGCACGAAAGTACACCAACGAGCCCGCCGGCCGCCCAAGGGCGAATTCCGGTGGGCGCGGCACACCAGCGAGCCAGCCGGATTGGCCCGCTGCTGTCGCGCATGGAGGACGGCGGCCTGAATGCCAGCGCGCCACCGCAGCCGCGCTGGATCGACGGCTGGCTGCTGCGCTATTCGCCCGGCAAGGCGCAGCGGGCGCGCTACATCAACGCGGTGTCCCCCGGGCAGAGCGGCCCTTACCGAGAACCTGGCGGCTATGCCAGGCGGTGTTTCATTAGGCCGGCTGGGCCCGCGGGTGGCGCATCACATCGTTCTCGCAGCCCACGAGCCTGGATGACTGGCTGGCACAGCGTGGCTACCGGCGCTTAGATGAGTGGTGAGCGATGGCTCTGCCAGTCCCTGCAACACGGCAACTTTGCAGCCTACGCTGCGGGCTTTAGCTTTGAGTATGTTTCATTAGAAGCGTACCCTCACTTCGTTGGATAGTCCGCGGGTACGGCTATCGAAGGTCAGCGGGCGCAGGCTCTGGCCTTGTCCATGGTGCGCCGACTGACCATAACCCCGCGACGTGGCGCGTGCAGGTAGACACCGCCGCCCGGCTGCGCGTGGTGCAGCCGATCTCGTGCCAGACTACAAGCCCAGGCCTTCGTCCAGGCCCAGATGCAGGTTCATGGATTGCACCGCGGCGCCACTGGCGCCCTTGCCGAGGTTGTCCAGCCGCGCGATCAGGATGGCCTGGTTGTCGTTCGCAAAGACGAACAGGTCCACACGGTTGCTGTCGTTGGCCGCGGTGACGTCGAAGTAGCCGCCGTCCGCATCGAGCGTGGCCGGGTCCGACAGCGGCATGACGCGGATGAATCGCTCGCCTTCATAGCGCTGCGCGAAGGCACGATGAATCACTTGCCCGGTGCATCCGGGCGAGAGCTGGCTCAAGTGCAGCGGTACCGTCACCGCCAGACCTTTGTAGAAGTTGCCGAGGATGGGCATGAACAAGGGCGTCGCGCCCAGGCCGCTGTGCAACTGCATTTCGGGAATGTGCTTGTGCTTCAGCGCCAGCGCGTAGAGGCGCGGCGCGGCAAGCCTTTCATCGCCGCCGCGCTGGTACTGCTCGATCATTTTCTTGCCGCCGCCGGAGTATCCGGTGATCGAGCTGGCCGAAACGGGCAGTCCGGCCGGCACGATGCCGGTGTCCACCAGCGGACGCAACAACAGGATGAAGGCGCTGGCATGGCAGCCGGGGTTGGAGATGCGCTTGGCAGCACGGATGCGTTCACGCTGCTGTGGCGCCAGCTCCGGCAGGCCGAAAACCCAGCCCGGTGCGGTGCGGTGTGCGCTGCTGGCGTCGATCAGGCAGGTGCGCGGGTTGATCACCAGCGCGGCGGCCTCGCGCGCCGCGTCGTCCGGCAGGCACAGGAAGGCCACGTCCGCGGCGTTCAGCAAACGCGCGCGTTCGGCCGTGTCCTTGCGCCGCTGCGGCTCGATGCTCAACACCTCGATGTCGGCGCGCTGCGACAGGACCTCGTGGATGCGCAGCCCGGTGGTGCCCTCCTGGCCATCGACAAAAACCACGTGCTTCATTTCCTACCCCGCATCCGGCTCGTCAATGCTTCGCAGCATAAGGCAAGACGGCGCAGGGCATGGCATGGCCTTCGCCGTTGCGGCAAGCCCTCATCGCCGCGCGGTGCCGATGGCCGACAATTGGTGCATGGTCACGAAAAAACCCAAGGGCCTCGGTCTCGGCCTCGAAGCGCTGCTCGGCCCGAAGGTGAACGAAGCACCCGCCGGCACGACACCGACGACGCTGCACCTGACGATGCTGAAGCCCGGGCGCTACCAGCCACGCACGCGCATGGACGAGGGCTCCTTGTACGAGCTGGCCGAAAGCATAAAGAGCCAGGGCGTGATGCAGCCTGTGCTGGTGCGTGCGGTGGCCGGCTCCGGCGGCGGTGCCGCCGGGGCCTACGAAATCATCGCCGGCGAGCGACGCGTGCGTGCGGCGCGGCTGGCCGGCCTGGACGAGATCCCGGTGCTGGTGAAGGACGTGCCCGACGAAGCTGCCGCGGTGATGGCGTTGATCGAGAACATCCAGCGCGAGGACCTGAACCCGCTGGAAGAAGCACAGGGCCTGCAACGCCTGGTGAGTGAGTTCAAGCTCACGCACGAACAGGCGGCATCGGCGGTGGGCCGCTCGCGCAGTGCCGCCAGCAACCTGTTGCGGCTGCTCAACCTGGCAGCACCCGTGCAGCAGATGCTGATGGCCGGTGACATGGACATGGGCCACGCGCGCGCACTGCTGTCGCTGGACAACGCGCACCAGATCCTGTCGGCCACCGAAATCGTGGCCCGCAAGTTGTCGGTGCGCGACGCCGAAAAGCTCGTCGCCCGCGCGCAGAACAGCGGCCGCCAGTCACCGCTGCTGCGCGTGAAGAAGGACAAGCCGCGCGACCTGGTGCGGCTGGAAGAGCAACTCGCCGACGTGTTGGCGGCGGCCGTGGAGATTCGCGTGCACCGCAAGACCCAACGTGGCGAGCAAGGGGAGATCGCCATTGCCTTCGGCTCGCTCGACGAACTCAACGGCCTGCTCGACAAGCTCGGCGCGAAGGACCGCTGAACCCGCGTCGTCGCGCCAGACCCTTCAGCCCGCCGTGATGCGGTGCACCAGCGCTCGCGTGTAAGCTGCGGTGCCGGCGCTGCCGCCCAGGTCGCCGGTGCGCACCTTGTCCACGTTTAGCGTGTCGTCGATAGCCTTGCGCAGACGCGCGGCCATGTCGCCAAGCCTGCAATGCTCAAGCATCATCGCCGCGGCCAGAAGCAGCGCAGTCGGGTTGGCGATGTCCTTGCCGGCGATGTCCGGTGCCGAGCCGTGCACCGCCTCGAAGATGGCGGCATCGGCGCCGATATTGGCGCCTGGTGCCATGCCCAGCCCACCCACCAGGCCGGCCACCAGGTCGGACAGGATGTCGCCGAACAGGTTGGTCGTGACCAGCATGTCGAATTGCCAGGGGTTCAGTACCAGCTTCATCGCGCAGGCGTCGATGATCACCGTGTCCAGCTCGAAGCGGCCCTTGTACTTGCGCTCGTACAGATCCAGCCCGGTTTCCAGGAAGATGCCGGTCAGCGCCTTCATGATGTTGGCCTTGTGCACGATGCTGACCTTCTTGCGCCCGGTGGCCACGGCATGTTCGAAAGCGAATTCGAGCAGACGGCGGCTGCCGGCGCGGGTGTTGATGCCGGTGGCCATGGCCACGGCATGCGGGTCGTCGTCGATCTTCACGTAGTGTTCGTGGCCGATGTACAGGCCTTCCAGGTTTTCTCGCACTACCACCAGATCGACCTTGTCGAAGCGGCCGCCGGGCACGATGGTGCGTGCCGGGCGCAGGTTGGCGAAGAGCTGGAACTCCTCGCGCAGGCGCACGTTCGACGAGCGGTAGCCACCGCCCGAAGGCGTCTCCAGCGGACCTTTGAGCGCCAGCCGCGTGCGCCGGATGCTGGCCAGCGCGGCATCGGGCAGCGGGTCGCCGGCGGCCGTCACGGCGGCCAGCCCGGCGATCTGGCGGTCCCATTCGAAGGGTGCGTCCAGTGCGTCGAATACGGCCAGTGTCGCTTCGACGATTTCCGGGCCTATGCCGTCGCCGGGGATGAGGGTGGCGGGAATGCGTTGGGTCATGGAACAGCCTTGGGTAAGCGAAGTAGCTGCAAACAGAAAGTCGGGCGAAGCATACCCGCGTCGTGCCTGCGGCAGGCTTACGGCTACCCGTGCGCCGTGATGCGGAAATGAGTGCGGTGCAGTGCCCGATGGCGGTTTCGTTGTGCGAAGCACACGAAAAAGCCCTTGTGCTGAGCGTCTTGTCAGCGCAACAGGCATCTGCTGCGTTCAAATCACCAGAAAGGTGTGAAATGCACCGTGCCGATGCTGGAACGCGTCTTGCGAGTCCGTCCTGGAATTGCACCGCTTTACGGCACTTTCTCGAGCACTTGACGGTCAGAATTTCAACGACGCTGCATAGATTACGACGAACGCGCTGCGAACAACCGGAAAGCTCTGATGGCGCCCGGGCCCGTACAGCCGGGGCTCCATCAGATCTTCCCAGACGGCGAGGGCTATGTTGCCGCTCGACGTCTTCCTGACTCAGGAGGTTTCCTTGGACGCTATCAGCAGCTTTACCGCGCGCTTCGAGCGCAGCCGCGAGGAGGAGATGTCCCTCGAGGACTTTCTCGCCGAGTGCAAGCGCAACCCCTTGGCCTATGCCACCGCGCCCGAGCGCATGCTCAAGGCCATCGGCGAGCCGAAATCCGTGGACACACGCAACGACACCCGGTTGTCGCGCCTGTTCGCCAACAAGGTGATCAAGGTCTATCCGGCCTTCGCCGAGTTCTACGGCATGGAAGACGCCATCGAACAGGTGGTCAGCTACTTCCGTCATGCCGCGCAGGGGCTCGAGGAAAAGAAGCAGATCCTCTACCTGCTGGGCCCGGTGGGCGGCGGCAAGAGCTCGATTGCCGAACGGCTGAAGCAGTTGATGCAGGACGTGCCTTTCTATGCCATCAAGGGCTCGCCGGTGAACGAATCGCCGCTGGGCCTGTTCGACGCCGGCGAGGACGGGCCGATCCTCGAATCGGAGTACGGCATTCCGCGCCGCTACCTGAACCGCATCCTCAGCCCCTGGGCGGTGAAGCGGCTCGAGGAGTACGGCGGCGACATCCGCAAGTTCAAGGTGGTCAAGCGCCACCCCAGCATCCTGAAGCAGGTGGGCATCGCCAAGACCGAGCCGGGCGACGAGAACAACCAGGACATCAGCTCGCTGGTGGGCAAGGTCGACATCCGCAAGCTCGAGACCTTTGCGCAGGACGACCCCGATGCCTACAGCTACAGCGGCGGGCTGTGCCTGGCCAACCAGGGGCTGCTGGAATTCGTGGAGATGTTCAAGGCGCCGATCAAGGTGCTGCACCCGCTGCTGACCGCCACGCAGGAGGCCAACTTCAAGGGCACCGAAGGCTTCGGCGCGATCCCCTTCGACGGCATCGTGCTGGCGCACAGCAACGAGAGCGAGTGGAAGACCTTCCGCAACAACAAGAACAACGAGGCCTTCCTCGACCGCATCTACATCGTCAAGGTGCCTTACTGCCTGCGTGTCTCGGAAGAGATCAAGATCTACGAAAAGCTGCTGCGCGGCAGCTCGCTGGCGCAGGCCACCTGCGCGCCGGGCACGCTGAAGATGATGAGCCAGTTTGCCATCCTCACGCGCCTGAAGGAGCCGGAGAACAGCTCGCTGTACTCGAAGATGCTGGTGTATGACGGCGAGAACCTGAAAGACACCGACCCGCGTGCCAAGAGCTACCAGGAGTACCGCGACTATGCCGGCGTCGATGAAGGCATGAGCGGCGTGTCCACGCGCTTCGCCTTCAAGATCATCAGCAAGGTGTTCAACTTCGACAGCACCGAAGTCGCGGCCAATCCGGTGCACCTGATGTACGTGCTGGAGCAGCAGATCCAGCGCGAGCAGTTCGCGCCCGAACTGGAGCAGAAGTACACCGCCTTCATCAAGGAGCATCTGGGCGTGCGTTATGCCGAGTTCATCGGCAAGGAGATACAGACCGCCTACCTGGAAAGCTATAGCGAGTACGGCCAGAACATCTTCGACCGCTACGTCACCTACGCCGACTACTGGATCCAGGATCACGAGTACCGCGACACCGACACCGGCGAGGTCTTCGACCGCAGCAGCCTGAACGCCGAGCTGGAAAAGATCGAGAAGCCCGCCGGCATCGCCAACCCGAAGGACTTCCGCAACGAGATAGTCAACTTCGTGCTGCGCGCGCGCGCCAACAACGCCGGCAACAACCCGCTGTGGACGAGCTACGAAAAGCTGCGCACGGTGATCGAGAAGAAGATGTTCTCCAATACTGAGGAGCTGCTGCCGGTGATCAGCTTCAACGCAAAGGCAAGCGCCGACGAGGCCAAGAAGCACGAGGACTTCGTCACCCGCATGGTGGCCAAGGGCTACACCCCCAAGCAGGTGCGGCTGCTGTGCGAGTGGTACCTGCGAGTCAGGAAAAGCAGCTGATGAGCGCAATGTACATGTTGAAATGCCACGGCGCTTCGAGCGGACGCCGCGGAACCGGCTTTGCCGGGCCGCTGGCGGCGCCCCCCTGGGGGGGAGCGCCGCAGGCGCTTCGGGGGGGGGCGTAGATGGCCCTGCAAAGCATCATCGACAGGCGCCTGGCCGGCAAGAACAAATCGGTCGGCAACCGCGAGCGCTTCCTGCGCCGCCACAAGGAACAGGTGCGCGACGCCGTCAAGCGTGCCATCGACGGGCGCAGCATCCGCGACGTCGAGCGCGGCGAGGAAGTGCACATCCCGAAGAAGGACCTCAGCGAGCCGGTCTTCGGCCACGGCTCCGGCGGCATCCGTGAAGTGGTGCACCCGGGCAACAAGGACTTCATCCGCGGCGACAAGATCGAGCGGCCCAAGGGTGGCGGCGGCTCGGGCAGCGGCAAGGGCGAGGCCAGCGATGCCGATCAAGGCGAGGACGACTTTGTCTTCTCGTTGAGCAAGGAAGAGTTCATGCAGGTCTTCTTCGAGGACCTGGCGCTGCCCAACCTGGTGCGCACGCAGCTGGCCGAAACGCCCGAATGGAAGAGCCAGCGCGCCGGCTACAGCAGCGACGGCACGCCCAACAACCTGCACGTCGTGCGCTCGATGCGCGGCGCCATCGGCCGGCGCATCGCCATCGGTGCCGGCTCGCGTGCCGAGGTGCGCGAGCTCGAAGAAGAGCTCGATCAACTGCAACGCAGCCCCAAGGACGAGCTGAACCTGCTGCGCATCAAGGCGCTGGAGGTCGCCATCGCGGCGCTGCGCGGGCGCATCGCACGGATACCGTACCTGGACCCCATCGACCTGCGCTACCGCAGTCGCATCCGCGTGCCGGTGCCCACCAGCAAGGCGGTGATGTTCTGCCTGATGGACATCTCCGGCTCGATGGACGAGGCGCGCAAGGACCTGAGCAAGCGTTTCTTCATCCTGCTGTACCTGTTCCTGACTCGGCACTACGAGAAGATCGACCTGGTTTTCATCCGCCACCACACGCAGGCGCAGGAAGTCAACGAGGACGATTTCTTCCACGCCCGCGAGACCGGCGGCACGGTGGTGTCGAGCGCGCTGGTGCTGATGGAAGAGATCATCCGCGAGCGCTACTCGCCCAGCGAATGGAACATCTACGGTGCGCAGGCCAGCGACGGCGACAACTGGCACCACGACAGCGGCCGGTGCCGCGAGCTGCTCAGCGAAAAGCTGCTGCCGCTGTGCCGCTACTACGCCTATGTGCAGGTCGCCGAGGAAGAGCAGAACCTGTGGGATGAGTACGCCCAGCTGCCGCGGCTGCACGCCCACTTTGCGATGCGCAAGGCCACCGATGCGGCGATGATCTACCCGGTGTTCCGCGACCTGTTCAAGAAGGAAGGGGCGAAGGCGGCATGAACCTCGCAACTCCGGCCTGCAGGCCCTGGACCGGCCCATGAGCGCGACGGGCCGCTCCCAGTTCATCGCGCAGCGCGTTGCGCGAAGGGAACTCCATTGAGTGCTGTTCTGAAGAACCCGCTGAGCACGCCGCTGCCGCTGAAGGAGAGGCCCGCGGTGCCTTTGCCCGGGCCGAGCGACTGGTCCTTCGATCTGGTCGAGACCTACCACAAGGTGATACGCGACACGGCCGAGCGCTTCGGCCTGGACACTTACCCCAACCAGCTGGAGATCATTACCGCCGAGCAGATGATGGACGCCTACGCCAGCGTGGGCATGCCGGTGAACTACCGCCACTGGAGCTATGGCAAGGAGTTCATCGCCACCGAAAAGAACTACAAGCGCGGCCACATGGGTCTGGCGTATGAGATCGTCATCAACTCCAACCCCTGCATCAGCTACCTGATGGAGGAGAACACTATGGCCATGCAGGCGCTGGTCATCGCGCATGCGGCCTACGGCCACAACAGCTTCTTCAAGGGCAACTACCTGTTCCGCATGTGGACCGATGCGGCGTCGATCATCGACTACCTGGTGTATGCCAAGAACTACGTGGCCGAGTGCGAAGAGCGGCACGGCCTGGACGCGGTGGAAAGCTTCCTCGACAGCTGCCACGCGCTGCAGAACCACGGCGTCGATCGCTACCGCCGGCCCAGCCGCAAGTCCCTGGCGCAGGAGCTGGCCGAGCGCAAGGACCGCGAGGCCTACGCCCAGGCGCAGGTCAACGACATGTGGCGCACGTTGCCCAAACGCGCCGAGAAGGCCGAGGAATCCAGCAGCACGCGGCGCTTCCCGGAAGAGCCGCAGGAGAACCTGCTGTACTTCATCGAGAAGAATGCGCCGCTGCTCGAACCCTGGCAGCGCGAGATCGTGCGCATCGTGCGCAAGGTGGCGCAGTACTTCTACCCGCAGCGCCAGACGCAGGTGATGAACGAAGGCTGGGCCACCTTCTGGCACCACAAGCTGCTGAACACGATGTACGACGACGGCTTCCTGACCGACGGCGTGATGATCGAATGGCTGAAGAGCCACACCAACGTGATCTACCAGCCGCCCGTGGGGCACCGCGCTTACAGCGGCATCAACCCCTATGCGCTGGGCTTTGCGATGTACACCGACATCAAGCGCATCTGCGAGGCGCCCACCGATGAAGACCGGCAGTGGTTCCCCGACATCGCCGGCAGCGACTGGGTGCCCACGCT
>DASQFA010000643.1:0-11010 GCA_035633375.1 Rubrivivax sp. | reverse complement strand
AGGCCGTGTCGCGCTGGCTCACAGGCCTTCCATGCGCCGCGGCGGATAGGTGTCCCAGCCCTGGCAAGCCGGGCATTGCCAGAAGTAGTGATGCGCCTCGAAGCCGCAGGCGGCGCAGCGGTAGCGCTGCAGCGGCCGCGCCGCGGCCGCGACCACCTGACGCAGCTGCTGCGGCGTGGTCTCGTCCCACTGCACCAGTGGCAGTTCCAGCACCTTGGCCGCCGCACCCAGCGTGGGCTGGCGCTGCAGGTGGTCAAGCACCAGGCGCTCGTGCTGACCCGATGCGCCTTCGATGTCGATGCGCGCCTGCAGCAGGTCGATGTCGGGCTCGGCGTCGTACGCCGACTGCACACGCTCGAAGGCGGCACTGCAGTCGGCGCAGGCCAGCGCGCTGCGCGCGTAGTCCGACGCCACCAGCGGCCAGGCCTGGGGCTGCTGCGCCAGCATCTTGTCCCACTGTTGCAGCGCCGCGGCATGGTCGCCTGCACGTGCCAGCCGCTGCCCGGCCAGCAGCATCGGCCGCACCGAGCGCGGCGCAATTTCGAGTGCGCGCTGCAGTTCCTGCTGCGCCTGTTCGGGCTGTTGCCGCGCATCGGCCTCCAGCGCCATCTCGCAGGCATAGTGCGCAATGCGCGTGGCGAACGACGAGCCGCCGCGGCTTTCCAGTTCGCTGGCCACCTCGGTGGCGGCGCGCCAGTCGCGTGCACGCTCGTGCAGCGAGAGCAACGCCAGCCGTGCCTCGCCGTCGAAGGCCGTGCCTTGCAGTGCCTGGAAGGCCGCCTCGGCCCGGTCGAACAGGCCGGCCTTCATGAAGTCCTCGGCCAGCGCATGCTGCGCGCGGCTGCGCTCCAGCGGCTTCAGGTCACCACGTTCCAGCAGATGCTGGTGCACGCGTACGGCACGCTCGAAGTCGCCGCGGCGACGGAACAGGTTGCCCAGGCCGAAATGCAGCTCGGTGGTGTCGGGGTCGTGCTGCACGGCTTCGATGAAGGCATCGATAGCCTTGTCGTGCTGTTCGTTGAGCAGCAGGTTCAAGCCCTGGAAGTAGGCTTTAGGTGCGGCCCGGTCGCCTCGGCGCACCTGGCGCAGATCGAAGCGCGAGGCCCCCCAGCCCAGCGCAAAGGCCACCGGCAGGGCAATCAGCAACCACTGCAGTTCGAAGTCCATGCGGTGGCTCAGAGGCCTTCGCGCGGCGGATGCTCGGGCATCACCTCCGAGCTCGCGCTGTCCAGGCGCGACTCGGTGCTGCCTGGTGCGGGCGGGGTCGGCGCCAGGCGCAGCGCCTCGCGGCGGTGCCGCCACCAGCTCGGCACCATGGCCAGCACGCCCAGCGCGCAGCCGGCGGCAAACACCACCAGCACCACGATGACCATCGGCGCATGCCATTCGACCCCGAAGAACCAGCGCACGTTGGCCTGCTGCTGGTTGTTCAGCGCAAACGCGAACAGCGTGAAGAAGATGAGTGCCCTGAAGAGCCAGACGAGGATGCGCATGCTCGAACGATTCTAGGGCGGCCGGGGCATGCGCCGTGGTTGCGCCGGCGGGGCGCGCCCTCAGCCTTTGGAGGCAGGTTCGCTGGAAGCGAGCGGCAGGTGCGCGTCGACCGATTCGCGCAGCGCCTTGCCAGGCTTGAAGTGCGGCACGAGTTTCTCGGGGATGACCACCTGCTCGCCGCTGCGCGGGTTGCGCCCGACACGTGGCGGGCGGCGGTTGATGGAGAAGCTGCCGAAGCCACGGATCTCGATGCGGTGCCCGCGCGCCAGAGCGTCGGACATTGCATCCAGGATGGTCTTCACCGCGAACTCGGTGTCGCGCTGCGTGAGCTGGGCGAAGCGATCGGCCAGGCGGGCGACTAGATCGGAGCGGGTCATCGAACGGCCTCGCGCTGTGCTGGGCTTTGCAAGGCGCTGCACCCGGAGGGCGCAGCGGGTTCAGGGCGGCGCCGGCCCCGTAGTCAGGGGCCGGCGCGGCGCAAGGCTACTCTTTCTGCGTGTCCAGCTTGGCGCGCAGCAGGGCGCCCAGGCTGGTGGTGCCGGCGGTCTCTCGCTCGTTGCTCTGCGACAGGCGTTGCATCGCCTCTTGCTGGTCGGCGTTGTCTTTGGCCTTGATCGACAACTGGATCGAGCGCGTCTTGCGATCGACGTTGATGATCATGGCCGAGACTTCGTCGCCTTCCTTCAGCATGTTGCGCGCGTCCTCGACCCGGTCGCGCGAGATTTCGCTGGCGCGCAGGTAGCCGGTGACGTCGTCGTTGAGCTGGATCTCGGCGCCGCGCGGGTCCACGGTCTTGACCTTGCCGGTGACCAGCGCGCCACGGTCGTTGACGGTGGTGAAGCTGGTGAAGGGGTCGGTGTCGAGCTGCTTGATGCCCAGCGAGATGCGCTCACGTTCCACGTCCACGGCCAGCACGATGGCCTCGACTTCCTGGCCCTTCTTGTAGTTGCGCACGGCCGTCTCGCCCGGCTCGTGCCAGGACAGGTCGGACAGGTGCACCAGGCCGTCGATGCCGGCCGCCAGGCCGACGAATACGCCGAAGTCGGTGATCGACTTGACGGGGCCCTTGACACGGTCGCCGCGGTTGACTGTGCCGGCGAACTCTTCCCACGGGTTGGCCTTGCACTGCTTCATGCCCAGGCTGATGCGGCGCTTGTCCTCGTCGATCTCCAGGACCATGACCTCGACCTCGTCGCCGAGCGCGACGGTCTTGCTGGGCGCGACGTTCTTGTTGGTCCAGTCCATCTCGGAGACGTGCACCAGGCCTTCGATGCCCGGCTCGATCTCGACGAAGGCGCCGTAGTCGGCGATGTTGGTGATCTTGCCGAACAGGCGTGTGCCGTTCGGGTAGCGACGCGAGACACCGTGCCAGGGGTCGTCGCCCAGCTGCTTGATGCCGAGCGAGACGCGGTTCTTCTCGGCGTCGAACTTCAGCACCTTGGCCTGCAGTTCCTGGCCCACCTGCACCACCTCGCTCGGGTGGCGCACGCGGCGCCAGGCCATGTCGGTGATGTGCAGCAGGCCGTCGATGCCGCCCAGATCGACGAAGGCGCCGTATTCGGTGATGTTCTTCACCACGCCGTTGACGATCGCGCCTTCGTGCAGCGTGGCCAGCAGCTTGCCGCGCTCTTCGCCCATCGATGCCTCGACCACCGCGCGGCGGCTCAGCACCACGTTGTTGCGCTTGCGGTCGAGCTTGATGACCTTGAACTCCATGGTCTTGCCCTCGTAGGGGCTCATGTCCTTGACCGGGCGCGTGTCGAGCAGGCTGCCGGGCAGGAAGGCGCGGATGCCGTTGACCAGCACCGTCAGGCCGCCCTTGACCTTGCCGTTGACCGTACCGGAGACGAACTCGCCCGATTCGAGCGAGTTTTCCAGCGACATCCACGAGGCCAGGCGCTTGGCCTTGTCGCGCGACAGGATGGTGTCGCCGTAGCCGTTTTCCACCGCATCGATGGCCACCGAGACGAAATCACCGATCTGGACTTCGATCTCGCCCTGGTCGTTCTTGAATTCCTCGATCGGGACGTAGGACTCGCTCTTCAGGCCGGCGTTGACGACCACATGGCTGTGTTCGATGCGCACGACTTCGGCGGAGATGACCTCGCCGACGCGCATGTCGTTGCTCTTCAGCGATTCTTCGAACAGGGCGGCGAAGGATTCCATGCCGGCGGGAGCGGCGGCGGTCTGGGTTTGCATGTTGATGTTTCCTGGGGTCGGCCCGAATGCCGACGGGGTTGAGCAACCGAAATTGCGTGTGGACCTTGCACCACCCTCTTCGGACCTGACGGCCACTGCGGGGAAGGGCGGTGCGCTCTTTCGGCCCTGTGGCCGAAGCGTTGCCTTGAGTGGCGTGCTTCAGCCGAAGGGCCGGCGCTGCTGCCACCAACCCAGCACGACCCCCACCGATTCTTCGATGGACAGTGCCGAGTTGTCTAGAGACAACGCATCTTCGGCAGCCCTCAAAGGCGCGATGCTGCGGGAACGGTCCCTTGCATCACGCGCTTCGAGGTCTGCGCGAAGGTCTGCGATGCTAGCCTGAATACCCTTTGAAATCAACTGCTTATGGCGCCGATTTGCGCGCTGCGTGGCGTCTGCGGTGAGGAACACCTTGAGCGTGGCCGACGGGAACACCACCGTGCCCATGTCGCGGCCATCGGCCACCAGCCCGGGCGCGCGCCGAAAGGCCAGTTGCAGCCCGTGCAGGGCCTCGCGCACGGCGGGCAGCGCCGATACCTTCGAGGCCATCGCGCCGACATGCTCCAGGCGCAGCTCGTCGTTGACGGCGCGGCCGCGCAGCAGGATGCGTTCGTCCTCGAAGCGCAGGTCCAACGTGGAGGCGATGCGCGCCAACCGGGTGGCGTCGCTGTCGGCCACGCCGTCCTGCAGCGCCGCCAGCGCCGCGGCGCGGTACAGCGAACCCGAGTCCAGCAGGTGGTAGCCCAGGCGCTGCGCCAGGGCGGCGGCCAACGTGCCCTTGCCCGATGCGGTGGGCCCGTCGACGGTGATCACCGGCACGTCCACGGCTTCTGCGCTGACCACGCCGAACAGCGTCTCGAAATAGTCGGGAAAGGTCTTGGCCACGCAGCGCGGGTCGAGAATGCGCAGCGGCATCCCCGGCCCGCCACTGTCCGCACGGCCCGCCAGCGGGTTGAAGGCCGCCAGCGACAGGCACATCGCCATGCGGTGGTCGTCATAGGTGTGCAGCGTGGCCGGGCGCCACACGAGCGGCGGCGTCACCTCGATGAAGTCGGCGCCCTCGGCGACGCCGGCGCCGAGCTTGCGCAGCTCGGTGGCCATGGCGGCGATGCGGTCGGTCTCCTTGACGCGCCAGCTGGCGATGTGGGTCAGCCGGGTCGGGCCGTCTGCATACAGCGCCATCACCGCCAGCGTCATCGCCGCGTCCGGGATGTGGTTGCAGTCGAGACTTAGCGCGCGCAAGGGCCAGGCACCGCGCGACACCTGCAGCCAGCCCGGCCCGGCCTGCACCTTCGCGCCCATGGCTTGCGCGGCCTCGACGAAACGGATGTCGCCCTGGATCGAGTCGGTGCCCACGCCGACGATGCGCAGCGGCGCGCCGCCATGCGCGGCAATCGCGCCCAGGGCGATGAAGTAAGACGCAGACGACGCGTCGCCTTCGACATGGATCTCGCCGGGCGAGCGGTAACAGCTGCCTTGCGGCACCACGAAGCGCTGCCAGGCGTCGTGCCTCAGCGCGATGCCGAAGCGCGCCAGCAGCTTCAGCGTGATGTCGACATAGGGCCTGGAGATCAGCTCGCCGCGCACCTCGATGACGATGTCGCCGTGCGCGCTGACCAGCGGCAGGGCCATCAGCAGCGCGCTGAGGAACTGGCTCGACACATCGCCGCGTACCGCGATCGGTGCGTCCAGCCGCAATGCACCACCCGCCGTGCCCTGCAGGCGCAGCGGCGGATAGCCCGCTTGGCCCAGGTCCTCGACATCGCAGCCCAGCGCGCGCAGCGCATCCACCAGGTCGCCAATGGGCCGCTCGTGCATGCGCGGCACGCCCGACAGCTCGAATCGCCCGCCCTGCGTGGCGGCCAGCAGCGCCAGCACGGCTGCCAGCGGGCGCATGGCCGTGCCGGCGTTGCCGAGGAAGAGCGCAGCCTCGTGCACGCGCAGGCGGCCGCCCAGGCCCTCGATGCGCAGCGCGCCGTGCGGCTCGGTCTGCACCGTGCAGCCCAGCGTGCGCAGGGCTTCGAGCATGACGTGGGTGTCGTCCGCTTGCAGCGGTTCGTGCACCAGCGTGTGGCCTTCGGCCAGCGCGGCGAGCAGCAGGACGCGGTTGGAGATGCTCTTCGAACCCGGCAGCCGCACCGTGCCCGAGGCGCCGCGCAAAGGCGGAATGTCCAGGAAGGGAATGTCGAACATCGCAGCGCCGCGCGCGTGCTATCGCGCCGGCGGCACCCGCGGCGTGCCCATCTGCCACTGGCGCCGTCCTTCGCTGGACACGCGCAGCAGCTCCTGCAGGGCCGGGCCGTTGCCGGCCAGGATGACCTGCTCCAGCGCGTCGAGCGATTGCCGGAAGCGCTGTGACTGCTTCAGCAGTTCCTCGCGGTTGGCCAACAGGATGTCGCGCCACATCGTCGGATCGCTGGCGGCAATGCGCGTGAAGTCGCGGAAACCCGGGCCGGCCAGCGACAGAAGGTCGCGCCCGGCCGGTTGGCCGAGCACGCCGCTGAAGTAGGCAAAGGCCAGCAGATGCGGCAGGTGGCTGACTGCGGCAAAGGCGCTGTCGTGGTTCTCCGGCGTCATCTTCAGCACCTGCGCGCCGATGGCCGACCACAGATCGGTGGCCTTTTGCACCAGCTCGGGCGCGGTCTGCGGCAGCGGCGTCAGGATCACCTGGCGGCCGCCGTACAGCGCGGCATCGGCATGCTGGATGCCCGAGCCCTCCTTGCCGGCGATCGGGTGCGCCGGCACGAAGCTGGCGATACGCTCGCGCAGGGCGCGCCGCGCGGCGTCGACGACATCGCGCTTGGTGCTGCCCACGTCCATCACCAGCACGCCGGGCTCCACCAGGTGGCGAATGGCCTTGAGCGTGGTTTCGGTGGCGGCCACGGGCACCGCCAGCAGCACCAGGTCGGAGCCGGCCACGGCCTGCAAGGCGGATTCCGCGACCACGTCGATGACGCCCATGCGCAAGGCGCGCTCGGTGGTCGAGGGCGACTTGCTGTAGCCCACGACACGCTTGACCAGGGCGCCGCGCTTCAACGCCAGCGCGAAGGAGCCCCCCATCAGGCCGCAGCCGATGATGCCTAGCTGGTTGAACATGTCAATCGACCTGCGGCGCCGAGTGGCCATGCGTCGCGCCGGGCGGCGGCCGCGCAAGCGGCTTGGCCGAGCCGAAGGCGCTTCGGCGGCGGGCCGTCAATGCACATCGACGGGATAGGTGCCCAGCACCTTGAAGAATGCACAGGCGGCACGCAGCTCGTGCAGCGCGGCGGCGACATGGGGCTCGTCGGGGTGGCCCGCCAGATCGACATAGAAGTAATACTCCCATTGTCCCGAGCGGGCCGGGCGCGACTCGAAGCGCGTCATCGACACGCCGTGCGCCTTCAGTGGCACCAGCATGTCGTGCACTGCGCCGGGCCGGTTGCTGACCGACACCACCAGGCTGGTGCAGTCGTGGCCGCTGGCCTTGGGGGCGGGGTGCGCCTGGGGATGCGTGACGATGGCAAAGCGCGTACGGTTGTGGGCGTCGTCCTGTATGGCGGGTGCCACCAGGTGCAGCCCGTACTCGCTGCCGGCACGCGCGCTTGCGATCGCCGCCAGCGATGCGTCCAGGGCCGCCAGTCGCGCGCCTTCGGCATTGCTCAGCGCCGGGCGACGTTCGGCCTGCGGCAGGTGCAGGTTAAGCCATGCATTGCATTGCGCCAGTGCCTGCGGATGCGCCAGCACCGCCTGGATGCCGTCGAGCGACGTGCCGCGGCGCAGCAGGTTGTGGCGCACGAACAGGCTGGTCTCGCCGATGATGAACAGCGGCGTGTGCAGGAACAGGTCGAGCGAGCGCGCGACCACGCCTTCGGTGGAGTTCTCGACAGGCACCACGCCGAAGTCGGAAGCGCCGGCGCTGGTGCTGCGAAACACCTCATCGATGCTGATGCAAGGCACGCGGTCGATGGACGAGCCGAAAAAGCCGAGCGCCGCTTCTTCGCTGAAGGTGCCGGCCGGGCCGAGGTAGGCCACGCGCATGCGGCGCTCCAGCGCACGGCAGGCGGACATGATCTCGCGCCAGATCGGCGCCACGCTGTCCGATTGCAGCGGGCCGGTGTTGGTGGCCTTCAGGCCGTCGATGACCTGCGCTTCGCGCTCGGGCCGGAAGACCACGCCGCCGGTCTGCTTCTTCAGCTCGCCGACCTGCTGCGCCAGCGCGGCGCGTTGGTTCAACAGCGCAAGAAGCTCGCGATCCACGCCGTCGATCTGGTTACGCAGTGCCAGCAGGGCGGTGTCCGGGGCTTCGGCCGAGCCGCTCATCGGCAGCCCTCGACTCGCGGCAGTGGCAGGGCACGCACGGACATGGGTTGCAACCGGCAAGCCCGCCTATTTGCTCGCGGCCCGGGCGGGCGGCTTGGCGGAGGCGGCCGGTTTCGCTGCGGCCGGGTTGGCCTCGGGCGCACCGGCGGCAGGCGCTCCGAGGGCCGCGCGCACCTTCTGTTCCAGCGCCTGAAGCTTGGGCTCGACCAGTGGTCGCGCCTCAGCCACCAGCTTTTGCATGAAGTTGCTTTGCATCTCGCCGCTGACCTGCTGGAATTTCTTGTTCACCGGGGATTCGTACCAGGCCAGGAGTTGCTTGAGCTCATCCTCGGTGAACTTTTCTTCCAGTGTCACGCCCAGCGTCGAAGGCGCCAGCTTGATGGCGCGCTCACGCACCGGCGGCAAGGCCTCTTCGACATACTTCTTCGCATCAGCCTCGATGGTCTTGCCGATGGCTTCGCGCTTCTCGGGCGGAAACTGCGTCTGCAGCATGCGTCCGGCTTCCTGCATCATCTGCGCGGCGGGCCGCTCGACGACGCCGCGCGCGGCCATCTCGATGCCGGGCTGTTGCAGCGTAAGAAGCTTTTGCACCAGCTCCTTCTTCGCAGGCGAGACGGCGGTCTGTGCGTGGGCCAAGGCAGAGGTGGCCAACAGCAGCCCCCACAGAATGTTTCGGGTCATCACGGGTTGTTCTCCTCGCCAGCAGGGCCGGCATCGGTTTCAGGGTCGCCATGGGCGTCGTTTGCATCGTTGCTGTCGCTGACATCGTTCTCGACGATGCGCTGCAGGCCCGACAGCTTGGAGCCATCGTCCAGGCCGATCAGCGTCACGCCTTGTGTGGCGCGACCCAGCTCGCGGATCTCCGACACGCGGGTGCGCACGAGCACGCCCTTGTCGGTGATGAGCATGATCTCATCGTGCGGCCGCACCAGCGTGGCGGCCACCACCTTGCCGTTGCGCTCGGTCTGCTGGATCGCGATCATGCCCTTGGTGCCGCGGCCATGCCGGGTGTATTCGGTGATGGGGGTGCGCTTGCCGTAGCCGTTCTCGCTGGCGGTGAGCACGCTCTGCGTCTCGTCCTCGGCCACCAGCATGGCGATCACGCTCTGTCCGTCGTCGAGCATCATGCCGCGCACGCCGCGTGCCTGACGGCCCATCGGGCGCACATCGTCCTCGTCGAAACGCACCGCTTTGCCGCCGTCGCTGAACAGCATCACGTCGTGCCGGCCGTCGGTGAGCGCCGCGCCGATCAGGTAATCGCCCGGGTCCAGGTCGACGGCGATGATGCCCGCCTTGCGCGGATTGCTGAACTCGTCGAGCGTGGTCTTCTTCACCGTGCCCAGCGCGGTGGCCATGAAGATGAAGTGATCGGCCGGGAAGCTGCGGAAGCTGCCGGTCAGCGGCAATACCACCGTGATCTTTTCGCCGGGTGTCAGCGGGAACATGTTGACGATGGGCTTGCCGCGGCTGGCGCGCCCGCCTTGAGGCACTTCCCAGACCTTGAGCCAATAGACGCGCCCGCGGTCGCTGAAGCACAGAATCCAGTCGTGTGTGTTGGCGATGAAGAGCTGGTCGATCCAGTCGTCTTCCTTGGTCTGCGTGGCCTGCTTGCCGCGACCGCCGCGCTTTTGCGCGCGATATTCGGTGAGCGGCTGGCTCTTGAAGTACCCGGTGTGGCTGAGCGTGACCACCATGTCGGTGGGCGTGATCAGGTCCTCGGTGCCGAGTTCCTGCACGTTGTGCTCGATCACGCTGCGCCGTGCGCCCACCTTGGTCTGGCCGAACTCCTGTTTCAGCGCGGTGAGTTCGTCGGTGATGATGGTCGTCACGCGCTGCGGCTTGGACAGGATGTCCAGCAGGTCGGCAATCACCGACATCACTTCCTTGTACTCGCCGATGATCTTGTCTTGCTCCAGCCCGGTCAGGCGCTGCAGCCGCATCTGCAAAATTTCTTGCGCCTGGTCGTCCGACAGCCGGTACAGGCCGTCGGCTTGCAGGCCGTAGTGGTCGGGCAGGCCTTCGGGGCGGTAGGCGGCGCGCCCGCCCAGTGTGTCGGCCTCGGCGCGCGCCAGCATCTCGCGCACCATCGAAGAATCCCAGCTCTTGGCCATCAACGCGGCCTTGGCCACCGGCGGCGTCGGGCTGGTCTTGATGGTCTCGATGAACTCGTCGATGTTGGCCAGCGCCACCGCCAGGCCTTCGAGCACATGGCCGCGTTCGCGCGCCTTGCGCAACTCGAACACCGTGCGCCGCGTCACCACCTCGCGCCGGTGTTCGAGGAAGATGTCGAGCAGCTGCTTCAGGTTGCAAAGCTTGGGCTGGCCGTCGATCAGCGCCACCATGTTGATGCCGAAGGTGTCCTGCAGCTGCGTCTGCTTGTACAGGTTGTTGAGCACCACCTCGGGCACTTCGCCGCGCTTGAGCTCGATGACGACGCGCATGCCGGACTTGTCGCTCTCGTCCTGGATGTGGCTGATGCCGTCGATCTTCTTCTCGTTGACGAGCTCGGCAATGCGCTCGAGCAGCGTCTTCTTGTTCACCTGGTACGGGATCTCGTCGACGATGATCGACTGGCGCGTGCCGCGGTCGATGTCCTCGAAGTGACACTTGGCGCGCATCACCACCTTGCCGCGCCCGGTTCGGTAGCCCTCGCGCACGCCGGTGAGCCCGTAGATGATGCCGGCGGTGGGGAAGTCTGGCGCGGGAACGATCTCCATCAGCTCGTCGATGGTGGCGTCGGGATTCTTCAGCAGGTGCAGGCAGGCGTCGACGATCTCGTTCAGGTTGTGCGGCGGAATGTTCGTCGCCATGCCGACCGCGATGCCGGAGCTGCCGTTGACCAGCAGGTTGGGCAGCCGCGCCGGCAGCACCGTGGGCTCCCTTTCGCTGCCGTCGTAGTTGGGCGCAAAGTCGACGGTTTCCTTGTCGATGTCCTCGAGCATCTCGTGCGCGATTTTCGACAGCCGGATTTCCGTGTAGCGCATGGCGGCGGCGTTGTCGCCGTCGACGCTGCCGAAG